>NZ_JBSFJC010000172.1:0-14318 GCF_053597855.1 Kitasatospora sp. NPDC001225 | reverse complement strand
TTTCCGGGACCTCATCGGCAAGACGACCTGGGAACAGTTCCTCACCGCCGGTGCCCGGGACGTCAAACCGCTGCCCGCCGAGTGGTTCGTGCCGCACGGCACCAACGCGGAGACGCGCTGGGACACCTTCCGCGGCGCCGACGGCGGCGCCGCCATCGGCCGCCACGTGCCGGTGGAGCGGTTCTTCGTCCGCAACCACACCAGCACCCCGCTGATCGACCCGGACACCTGGAGCCTCAGGCTCTTCGGCAGCGGCCTGCGCGGCGCCCCGACGGCCGGGCGCCCGGTCGAGTTCGGCCTGGACGACCTGCGGGAGCTGCCGTCCACCCGGATCAGCGCGCTGATCGAGTGCGCCGGCAACGGCCGCAGCTACTACTCCGGCCAGCAGGGCCAGCCCGTCCCGGGCACGCCGTGGACGCTCGGCGGCGTCGGCTCGGCGAGCTGGCGGGGCGTCCGGCTGGCCGAGGTGCTGCGGGCCGCCGGGCTGACCGGGGCGGCGGTGGACGTGCTGCCCACCGGCTTGGACCCGGACTTCGTCGCCGGCGGCACCAACTACGGCCCGGTGCGCCGCCCGCTGCCGATCGCCAAGGCGCTGGACGACGTGCTGCTCGCGTACGAGATGAACGGCGAGCCGCTGACCCCGGACCACGGCGCCCCGGCCCGGCTGGTGGTGCCCGGCTGGGTGGGCATCGCCTCGATCAAGTGGGTGGGCAGCGTGGAGGTCGCCGACCACCCGCTGTACTCGCCGTGGAACACCGACTTCTACCGGATGTTCGGCCCGGACTACCCGCCCGGCGGGGGCGACCCGCTCACCGTCCAGGTGGTCAAGAGCGCCTTCGAGCTGGCCGCGGGAGCGCGGCTGGGGGCGAACCGCGAGCACCGGCTGCACGGGCGCTCGTGGTCCGGCGTGGCGGCGGTGCGCCGGGTCGAGGTCAGCACGGACGGCGGCCGGACCTGGCGGCGCGCCGAGCTGCGCGACGAGCCGCGGGCCGACGGCTGGACGCGCTGGAGCTTCGACTGGCGCCCCGGGCGGCCCGGCCCGTACGAGCTGCGCGCCCGCGCGACGGACCGCCGGGGGAACACCCAGCCCGAGCGGGCGCTGTTCAACCGGGAGGGCTACCTGTTCGGTGCCGTGGTGGCCCACCCGGTGACGGTGGTCTGAGCCGAGCGCCGGTCCGAGCCGCGCCAGGAGCCCCGGCGGCGGGGCCCGTGGCGCGGCGCGGCTCAGCCGGTGGACTGGACCTCGTACGGGGCCGGGTAGCGCGTCTCGTACGGGGTCAGCACCAGCCGCACCACGTCCTCCAGGCGCCGCCGGGCGTCCCCGAGGGTGGTGCGGCCGGTCACCCAGGCGGTCAGCTCGCCCTGCCAGGCGTGGGCCACGATGTGCCGCACCAGGTCGCTCGCGGCGGCCGGCACCTCGGCCGTCACCGCTTGCAGGGCGGTGCTGTCGGCCCGGGCCATGCCCTGTAGGGCCTCGCTGGCGAAGGGGTCGGTGGAGGCGGCCACGGCCACCCGTAGCCGGGCGAGTTCGGGCTGCCGCTGGTAGGCCCGCATCCCGCCCCGGACGAACCGGACGGCCCGGTCGGTGGCCCCGAGCCCGGCCCTCGGTCCGCGCAGCTCGGCCACCAGGTCGGCCAGCAGCAGGCGGTGCCATTCGGCGATCGCCGCAGCCAGGAGGTGGTCCTTGGAGGAGAAGTAGCGGTACGCCGTCCCCAGGGCGACTCCGGACCGCTCGCAGACTTGTTTCATCTGCATACGCTCGACGCCGATCTCGTTCACCAGGGCGAGCGCGGCCGCGATCAGGCTTTCGCGGCGTTCGAGCTGACGCGGAGACATCGCCTCCACCGGCCGTGGTGACAGGTCAACCTTGGTCACCCGCACCATGATACGGGCCGGGGCCGCTCAGGAGTATGACGCCGTCCGGCCCCCTTCCGTTCGTCCGGCGGTCACCGGGGTGCCGGAGGTGTGACGAGGGGGCCCTCGGGCGTCACGACGGGTCGCGGACCAGCGCCTCCTGGACGGCGGAGGCGACCAGCCGGCCGTCCAGGTCGTAGAACTCGCCGAGCGCCAGGCCCCGGCCGTCCGAGGAGGACGGGCTGCGCTGGGCGAACAGCAGCCACTCGTCGGCCCGGAAGGGGCGGTGGAACCACATCGCGTGGTCCAGCGAGGCCATCAGCAGCCGGGGCGGCTCGGTGCGCTGGAAGAAGTTCGACTGCACGTCCAGCCCGACGGTGGAGGCCAGGGTGAGGTCGGACAGGTAGGTGAGCGCGCCGGCGTGCAGCAGCGGGTCGCCGTCCGGCAGCGGGGAGGCGGTGCGCATCCAGACGAACTGCTGGAGCAGCCCGGGGACGGCCGGCGGCAGCCCCGGGGTGTCCGCCGGGACGAACCGCAGGTCGAGGTCGCGGAAGCCGCCGGACGCGGCGAAGCCCCGGCGGACCTCCTCGGGCAGGAGGGCGACGGCGTTCGGCAGCGACTCCGGGTGCGGCAGCGGCGGGATCCGGCGCTGGCGGTCGGCGGCCGGCTCGGGGTGCTTGAAGGAGACCGAGAGGGTGAAGATCTCGTTCCCCCGCTGGAGCGCCGTCACCCGGCGGGTGGTGTACGAGAGGCCCTCGCGGACCCGCTCGACCAGGTAGTCGATCGGGTGGCCCGGGGTGCCCGGCAGCAGGAAGTAGCCGTGTAGCGAGTGCACCGGGCGCTCGTCCTCGCAGGTGCGCCCGGCGGCGACGAGCGCCTGTGCGGCGACATGGCCGCCGAAGGCGCGCATCGGGGCGCCGGCGTGGCAGCAGCCCCGGAACGTGTTCTCGTCCAGCCGCTCGATCTCCAGCAGCTCGGCGAACGGGGCGGCCGGCACGGCGCGCCGCTCGGCCCGGACGTGCGGTTCGGTGAGGTCGGTCACGAGGCCATAGTGGCAGAAGCCAACCGTGTGGTGGTGTGACCTGGGTAACGCCGCCCGCGGGCTCGCGTGATGACATAGAACACGTTCCAGTCCGATCCCCGGCTCCGGCTCCGCGTCCGGCCGGGGCGGGGCCCTCCCAGTGCCCTCCCGGCGCCCTCGCGAGGCCGCCCCGCGGTCGTCCCGACGGATTGTCAGTGCCCTCACCTAGCGTGCTCGGCATGACGCAATCCGCACACGCGTACGCCTATCTGCGCCCGTCGGCCGTCCTGGACGGCGCCGACGGCCGGCACCTCGACCTGGCCACCTCCGGCGGCGCCACCCCGCTCGGCGCCGCCGCCAACCCGCGCTTCTTCGCGGGCTTCCTGGCCGATCCGGCGCCGGCCGCCGCCGCGCTGCTCGCGGTCGCGGACGTCGCCGCCGCGCGCTACTACCAGCCGCGGCTGCGCGCCTCGCTCGACCCGGTGGTCACCGCCAACGGGGACCGGCTGCGCTTCGAGTCCTTCTCGGGCTGCTGCGGCGTCTACGCCCGGCTCGACGTGCTCGGGGCCGGGCTCGACGGGGACGAGATCGGCCACGGCACCACCAACGTGGACGTCAACAACCCGCTGCGCGAGGCGCTGACCAGGATCGGCCCGGCCGACCCGCTGCACCTCGCGGTCGGGCCGGACGCGCTGGAGGTCACCACCTTCGACGGCCCGCTGGTCGAGAAGAAGGTGCCGCTGCCGGAGCGCTGGCTGCGCGGCTTCGCCGAGACCCAGGTGGTCGCCGCCGGTTTCGAACCGCGCGCCGAGCTGCCCGCCGCCGAGGCGGTGCGGTTCCTGCGCTCGCTGCCGCGCGGCGGGCGGGCCGGCGTCGGCTGGGTCGTCCCGGCCGGGAAGACGCTGCGGCCGACCACCCGGCCGGTGCCCGGCGCGGTCTGCCTGCCCGGGCCCGACCGGCTGGTGGCGCTCCAGCGGGTGCTGCGGCACGCGCTCGCCCTGCGGGTCTACGGGCCGGTCGCGGCCGGGGAGCCGACCGCCTCCGCCTGGGAGGCGGTGCTGCCCGGCATGCGGCTGACCCTGACGCTGTCGCCCAATGCCGCCCGGGGCTTCTCCGGCGAGGGCGGGGTGCTCGACGCGCTCGCCACCGGCACGGCCGAACAGGACGCCGAGCTGATCGCGGTGCTGCTCGCCTGGGAGCCCCGGATCGAGGTCGGGGACCTCGCCGCCCAGTCCGGGCTGAGCCCCGAGCGGGTCCGCGCCGCGCTCACCCGGCTGGGCACCGCCGGGCAGATCGGCTACGACACCGCCGAGGCCGCGTACTTCCACCGGCAGCTCCCGTACGACGCCGGGCGGGCCGAGGCGGCCAACCCCCGGCTGCGGGCCGCCCGGGCACTGGTCGAGGCGGGCGCCGTACGGCTGGAGGAGGGCGGGGCGACGGCCGTCGTCACGGTGGACGAGCACATCCAGCGGGTGCGGACGGACGAGTCGGGGCGGCTGAGCTGCACCTGCCTGTGGTGGGGCAAGTACCGGGGCGGACGCGGGCCGTGCAAGCACGCGCTCGCGGTCGGCATGGTGCGGGAGACGGCAGCCGGGGCGGCGGGGACGAAGGGGGCCGGAGCGTGAGCACGGTGGAGGGGGCCGACCGGCAGGGGCCGGTCGACGAACTGCTGACGACCGTCCGGTCCGGGCGGCTGGCACGGATACCGGAGCTGCTGGCCGGGCTGGACACGGCCCAGCGGCGGGCCGCCCTGACCGCGCTCAAGGCGCTGCGCAAGGAGCTGCGCCAGGAGTGGTCCCGGGAGGCGACCGAGACCAGGGGCCGCCTGCTGGTGGCCGGGGCCGGCTGCCACTCCGGCCCGGCCGCCGCCGCCACCTGGCTGGCCGGCAGCGACTTCGGCGTCCGCGACTGGGCCCGGAACTCCGTGCTGCACCAGGTCGTCGAGGCGCAGCCGGTGGAGTGGCAGGTCGAGGTGGTCACCCGGCTCGCCGTCCGGCCGGTGCGCAACCAGGGCTGGTCGATGTACCCGGTGATGGAGGCCGTGGTCCGGCGCACCGGCTGTGAGGTGCCGCGCGGCGAGACCTTCGTCCGGGGCTGGACGGACCGCGTGAGCGACTTCGGCAGCCGCGGCGCGCGTCCCACGCTGGCCGAGAAGCTGCGCCAGGACGCCTTCACCCCGGTGCTGCTGCCCGAGCTGCTCGAACTCGCGGACATCGGCTGGCAGCTGACGCACCGGCACAGCCCGCGCCCCGGCGACGTCTGGACCGAGGCGATCGGCGAACTGGTCGCGGCCGGCCTGGTCGACCGGGCCGAGCTGCTCGACCGCTGCCTGGCCCGGCTGCTGCGCGGCGGCAAGCCGGCCGACCAGCGGGCCCTCCTGGAGGTGCTGCGGGCGCTCGGCCCGACACCGGCCGAGTACGCGGCCCGGGTGCGCGACCTGGTGGCGCTGCTGGACGGCCAGTCGGTGCTCGCCGGGCACGCCCAGGAGGTGCTCGCCGGGCTGGACGAGGCCGGCCTGATCGAGCCCGAGGTGCTCGTCGAGGCCTCGGCGGTGGTGCTGTTCCGGACCGAGAAGAAGCTGGTCCGCGCCCAGCTGGCCTGGCTGGACAAGGCCGCCCGGCGCGCGCCCGGGCGCTCCGGCCCGGTGGTGCTGGCCGCGGCCGAGGCCTTCGGGCACCCCGACGCGGCCCTCCAGGAACGGGCGCTGAACGTGGTGGCCCGGCACCTCAAGGCGGCGGGGGAGGCGGTGGTGGCGGAGCTGCGGACCGCCGCCGAGGGGCTGAACCCGGCCCACCACCAGCGCGCGGGCGACCTGCTCGGCGCGCCGGTCGGCGGCGACGGGGACGACCCGGACACCGGGTGGAACGCCCTCCTCCCGCCGGCCCCCGAACCGCGCCCGCTCGGTGCCCCGATCGGCTCGGCGGTGGAACTCGCGGAGGAGATGTCCGCCCTGCTCGCCTCGCAGGAGCCCGCCGTGGCGGACTTCGAGCGGGTGCTGGACGGGCTGGTCCGGCTCACCCGCCTGGACCGGAAGGCGCTGGCCGAGGCGGTGGAGCCGGTCCGCCGGGTGCACCCGTGGCGCGGCACCAACAGCGTGGGCGACTGCACGCCCCGGGAGATCCTCTACGTGGTGGCCGCGGTGGCCGGGGAGACGCCGCCGTGGAAGGTCTGGGACTACCTCGGCCGCAAGGGCCGCTCCGTGCTGCGCGGAGCGCACACCACCGTGCCCGGGGCCGTCCTCGCCGCCCGCCTGGAGGAGGCCGCCTGGCAGGTCCACCACGCCGGGCTGCCGTACCTGCTCGCCACCCCGACCGACGCCACCGGCGCACTGGACGCGGCCGAACTGGTCGAGCGGCTCGCCGGGTACGAGGCGGCGGGCGTCAAACCGGGGAAGGCCGACCTGTCCCAGGCCCTGCTGCGGGTCGACGTGCGGGCCCAGGAGGCGGTGCTGAAGGCCGCCGAGGCGCTCACCTCCCCGGCCGGGCGGTGGCTGGCGCACTGGCTGCGCACCGGCGGCCTGCCCGGGCAGCCCTCCGAGCGGGTGGTGTTCGCGCCCGGCAAGGGGGTGCGGCACACCAACGTGCACGGGGACCGCTGGTGGGAGGAGGTCGAGCGGATCGCCGTCGCCCAGCCGGGCATCGGCGCCGGACCGAAGGGGCCGGGCGGCGAGCGGCTCCCGGCCGAGCCGCGGGCCCTGCTGGACGGCACCGAGCCCAGCGTCGCCCGGGCCCGCACGGTGTACGGCTGGACGTGGCGGCCCGTCGCGCACTGGTTCGCGATGCTCCCCTGGCACCGGGAGGAGCTGGCCGCGCGCTGGCTCGACCCCTTCGCCGGGGGCGCCGACCAGGACGAGCGCGGCGCCGCCCGCTACCTCCCGCTGCTCGCCGAGGCCGGCGGCCCGGCCGGGCTCGCGCTGCACCTCGCGCTGGCGTACGGCCTGGGCTCCCGGCACGCCGAGGACCGGACGGCGGCGGTGGACGCCCTGCTGGTGCTCGCCGCGCGCGGCGAGCTGGACGGCGCGCTGCTCGGCCGCGAGCTCGGCGCCCTGGTGGCCTGCGGCACGGTGATGGCCGGCCGGCTGGGGGCGGCGCTCACCACGGCGGCGGAGACCGGCGCCCGGGCGACGGTCTGGTCGGTGCTCGGGGCGGCCCTGCCGGTCCTGCTGGGCGAGGCCGACCAGTCGGCGCGCGGGCTGGGCGACCTGATCGCGCTGGCCGCCGACTGCGCCCGGCGCACCGGGGCCCGCGGGCCGGTCGCCGAGGTGACAGCGGCGGCCGAACGCGGAGGCTCGGGCCGGGTGGTCAAGGAGGCCCGGGCGCTGCGGGACGTCCTCGCGGGCTGAGGGGGCGGCGCGGGCCGGGTGGCGGCTTTCAGCGAACAGATTTTGAAATCTGTTCACTGAAAGCCGTCGTCGTTTCGCGCGCCCCGGCCGCCCCCGGGTCGGCCACCGCCTCCTCCGGCCGCTCGCCGACCAGCTGCGGGACGCCGTGCGGGCCGGCGGCGACGGCGCGCCACCACAGCCGCAGGGCGGGCGGGGCGGCCGGTTCGAAGGGCTTGCCGGGGCGGGGCACCGCGAGCCGGGCGCCGAGCGTCTGGGCGGCGGTGACCACCCGCTCGGCGGGCTCCTCCCAGGGGTGCGGCGCGAGGTTGAAGGTGCACCAGTGGATCGGCAGCAGCAGCTCGCCGCCCAGGTCCAGGTGCGCCCGCACGCCCTCCTCGGGGGTCATGTGCACCTCGGGCCAGAAGTCGCTGTACGCGCCGACCTGCATCATCGTCGCGTCGAACGGGCCGAGCCGGCGGCCGATCTCGGCGAAGCCGGGGAAGTAGCCGGTGTCCCCGCTGTGGAAGATCCGCCGTCCGCCGCCGGCCACCACCCAGGACGCCCACAGGAACAGCGTGCTGGTCCGCGGCCCGCGGCTGCAGTAGTGGCGGGCCGGCGTGGCGGTCAGGGTCAGCCCGGCGACCTCGGCCGACTCCCACCAGTCCAGTTCGACGATCCGCTCGGCCGGTACGCCCCAGTGCTCCAGGTGCGCCCCGACCCCGAGCGGGACGGCGAACGCCGCGCCCGTCCCGATCAGCGCCCGGACGGTGCCCATGTCGAGGTGGTCGTAGTGGTCGTGGGAGATCACGACCACGTCCACCGGCCCGAGTTCGGACAGCGGCAGCGGCACCGGGTGCAGCCGCTTGGGGCCGGTCCAGGAGAAGGGGGAGCAGCGCTCTCCCCAGACCGGGTCGAGCAGCACCCGCCGTCCGTCGATCTCGGCCAGGACCGTGGCGTGCCCCAGCCAGGTCAGCCGCAGCCCGGACCGGGGCGGCGCGGCCAGGTCGACGGGGAGGAGCCGGTGCACCGGGACGGCGGCGGTCGGCGTCCGGCGGGTCTTGTCCCCGGTCAGCTGGGCCCGGGGGATCTCCAGCGGGCTGCGCTCGTACACCAGGCGGCGGGTCGGCACCGGGTTGCGGAAGGCGCCGTCGGCGAAGTGCGGGGAGCGGCGGATGCGGGCCAGCCGTTCGCCCCGGGGCTCGGCGCCGAAGGCGTCGGTCCGGATCCGGTGCCAGGCGGACCGGGGCAGTCCGGCCAGCCCGGGGACGGCGCGCTCGGCCGCGGGGCCGGCGGACGGCGGGGCGAGCTGCGACGTCAGACCGGCGAGGCGGGAGAACCACGGGGCGGGGCGGGGCACGGCTCCTCCAGGGACGGTCACGGCTACCGGGCGTGCCGGGGCGCGCAGCACAGCGGCGGGTGGGGCTGCTGCGATACGACAACCATCTCGTCGGAGATTACTCGCCGTGGGCCGTCCGGACCTGGTGGAGAGCCCCGCGCGGTCCAATCGGCGTACCCGGGGAGGGCGGCCCGGGCCGGTGCCCGGGTTCGGCCCGGCGCGGGCCCGCGCCGAGTGGAGCGCGGGTCCGAGCGCCCGTCGGTCCGCCCTCCGTCAGGCGTAGAAGCGGGTGATCGTCTCCGCGACGCAGTGCGGCTTGGCGCTCCGCTCACTGGTCACGGTGAACCGCACCACCGCCTGGACCCCGCCCGGCACCTCGGTCGCCGAGAGCAGCTCGGCGGTGGCCCGGACCGCCGTGCCCACCGGTACCGGCGCGGGGAAGCGCACCTTGTCGGAGCCGTAGTTCAGCGCCATCCGCACGCCTTCGACGGCGTAGCACTCCTTCGCCAGCACCGGGATCATCGACTGGGTCAGGTAGCCGTGCGCGATGGTCGAGCCGAACTGGCTTTCCCTGGCCCGCTCCGGGTCCACGTGGATCCACTGGTGGTCACCGGTCGCCTCGGCGAACAGGTCGATCTGCCGCTGCTCGATGGTGTGCCACTGGCTGGTGCCCAGCTCGGTGCCGACGGCGGCGGTCAGCTCGGCGAGGGAGGCGAAGGTCGTCACGGTGCGCTCCTGGTGGGGGACGGACCCGGGGAGGGATCAGGACGCCGGAAGCGTATGCCTACCCATCGGTATCTGTCAGGAGCCGAGCGGGAAACCGGTGTTCACGGGGGCGGTCCTCACGGGCCCCGCGCTCGTCGGCCCCGCGCCCGTCGGCCGTCGCGTCTGGCGCCCCGGGGCGCCCGGTCCGGTCGGGAACAGCCGGCGGCCGCTCACCAGCTCCGGCACCAGCGCCACGAACAGCGGCTCCGGATCGCCCACCCACGGCCGCAGGCCGGAGCGCAGCACCCGCCTGACCTGCTCGGGGTCGCTCACCACGTCGGCCCGCCCGTGCACCAGTACGCTCCACCCGGTGCGGGTGACCGGGTCCAGCAGATCCGCCTGGAAGGCCACCACCGTGCCGTCCAGCCCGCGCGCGGTGGCACTTCCCCGGCGTACGGCGAGCACCAGCCGCCCGTCCAGGACCTCGAAGGAGACCGGCAGGACGGCCGGCAGCGCGTGCTCGGTGTACACCACGCGCCCGACGGGCACGGTGCTGAGCAGCCGCAGGCACTCGGCCTCGCTCAGGGTCTCCACACGGTCCTCACGCTCCATGCGTCCGATCGTCCTCGGTCGGTGCCCGCATCGATAGGGCCCATGGTCCCTGAGCGGACGGGCCGGGAGCCCCGTCGGCGGCCGTCCGGGGCGGTAGCCTGCCCGGCGGGTGGAGAAATGGTGCAGGAGGGGGACGGCCGGATGGCGGGCGGGGTCGATCTGGTGGTGATCGGGGCGGACGGCGGGCCCGACCGGGCCTTCGGGGGTGCGGCGCTCGCGCCGGACGGTGCCCGGCTGCTCGCCGAGGTGCTGCCCGGGATGTGCTTCGACACCGGCGCGGCCGGCTGCCGGGTCACCACGGTGCCGCCGGACGCGGACGCCAACGCGATGCTCACCGCCGTCCGGGACGCCGCCCTGCACCCCGGCCGCTGGCTGCTGGTCTGCCTGGTCGGCCAGCTGGTGGCCGATCCGCGGGGCCGCCGGCTCGCCCTGGTCACCGCCGGCAGCACCGCCGACAACGCCTACCGCCGGGGCCTGGCCTGGGACTGGTTGGTCAGCGCGATGGTGCACGGGGACCAGGAGGAGGCGCTGCTGCTGGTCGACGCGGCGGTCGACCGGGACGCCTGGGCGGCGCTGGAGCGCGGCGAGGACGGCGCGGGCGAACTGCTGAGCTACTCGAGGGTCCCGCTGTGGGGCCGGATCGGCCGCTACAGCCCGGGCAGCCGCTACGCCCCGGGCAGACGCGGCCGGGACGCCGTCCTGCCGGGCGGGGAGGGTTCGTTCAGCCGGGCCCTGACCACCGTCCTGCGCGAGGGCGTCCCGGGTGCCCCCGCGGCCGTCTCCCCGCTCGATCTCCAGCCGGCCGTGGCCGCGCTGACGGACGGCGGGGAACCGGCCGGTAGTTCGGGTGCGCCTGGCGCGCGCCTGCTCGTTCCGCCGCACGCCGGGCGGCTCCTGATGCGCAATCGGGCCGCGGTTCGGGGCGCATTGGCCGGATTGTCGCTTTCCGAAGAACTGTTGGCCGTTCTGTGGCGGGAAAGTGCCCCGACGGAACCGCCTTCCGCGTAAGGTCAGGGGGCCTGAGGTGTTGCCGTGATGGGGTGGGTTGGCGAAGAATCGATCCCCAGCGGAAACACCGGTGGGACGGCGGAATTCTCCTGGCGGCCGTGGATCACGGATCAGGTCGGTCGCAATGAGGTGGGGCCATGCGGCAGCGCGGAAATGTGTTGCGCCCTGGGGCGGTTGGGGTCGGTGGGGCGGTTCTGGTGTTGCTGCTCGGTGCTTGTGCGGGCGGTGGTGCGGGCGGTTCCGTCGATCGCATCGGGTCGGCCGCGCCCACCGTCGCGGGAGTGAACCCGCTAACTCCTTCGAGTGGTTCGGCAAACGATTCGATCGCGCCGACCAGCGGTCCGGAAGGGGCCATGGCACGGCTGGCCCTGAAGGCGTATCAGGACTGGTGGCAGGCCCAGGCCGAGACGTTCGGGCGGTCGGATTCGGACGGTTACGGACTGGAGCAGTACTCCTCCGGTCGGGCGCTGTCCGACAGCCTGGTCAGCCTCCGGCAACTGCGCGACGCCAAAGTGGTGATGACCGGAACGCCGCGCAATTCCGCGGTGGTCAAGACCGTCGACCTGAAAGCCGATCCGCAGACCGCCGTGATCGAGGACTGCGTCGACCTGTCCGGCTGGCACCGCGTCGATGCCGTCACCGGGGCCGCCAAGGATCCCGGAGCACGCCTGAACCGGTACGTCGGAACCGCTTCCCTGCGCTGGTTCCAAGCACATTGGTTGATCTACGACTTCAAACGGGAGGTGGATCGGACATGCTGAACGCGCGGAAACCGGCCCGGCGAATCTCGGTCGTCGCGTCGATGTCGGCCGGGTTGCTGCTGTCCTCGGCGGTGGGTGCGACCGCGGACGAACCGCCGAGCGGCGGGGCCGAGCAGTGCTACCCGAACGTGATCTGCGTGGACGTCAATTCCGGGGGGACGACCACGACACCCGGTGGATCGAAGCCCGGCGGTGGCGGCGGTTCGGGCACCGGCCCGCAGCTGTGCAGCTACCACGACGTCCCCTGGGCCTGCCACGACCCCCAGTTGGGCTGGTTCAGCAGCGACAAGGGCTGCTACTTCCGCCCGCTGGACAACCCGCCGGCCGCCGGCGACCCGGCCTGGGGCGGCCACGACCCGAAGGACGGCTCGCTCTACACGAAGGTCTGCCCGCAGACCGACGGGGGCCTGGGCGGCGCCGAGGTCGTCTTCGAGCCCACCTCGCCGGACGGGCAGAACGTCAACGCGGAGGCCACGGCCATCCAGACCGCCTACGACCGGGTCCGCTTCCGGCCCCCGGTGGGCCGGGCCGCGCCCCAGAAAACGGCGGTGGTCAACGCCCCGGTCTGGCTCTGGGCGGACGATGCCGCGCTGCCCGCACCGGGCAACGCGTCGGTCGCGGGCATCTCGGTCACCGTCACGCCCCGGCTGGTGAAGGCGGACTGGAGCTTCGGCGACCACCTCCAGACCTCCTGCACCACGCCCGGCACGCCGTACGTCCCCGCGTACGGCGACGCGAAGTCCCCGGACTGCGGCTACGAGTTCAGGACCAGCTCGGCCCGTGAGAAGAACGGCGTCTTCAGCGCCACGGTGACGATGCACTGGGAGGCCGCCGTGGTGGTCACCGGCGGGCCGAACCCGCGGAAGTTCACCATTCCGGGCATCAACCAGAGCAGCAAGCCCTTCGAGCTCAAGGTCGCCGAGATGCAGGTGCTCAACTGAGCGCGCCGGCGCGGCGATCCGCGCACTGACCAGCCAGAAGAGCCAGACCGGCCGGACGAGCCGGACGAGCCAGAGACGAACGAGGGAAGGGCGGAACCCGGTGGAGAACCGTACGTTCGCGACGCCGGGATCCGGCACCTCCGCGGGCGCGGCGGCGTCCGTGGCACTCCCGGAGCAGCTGGAGCAGGGCGGCCCGGGCAAGGGCCGGGGTCTGCCGCACGCGCCCGGGCGGACCATGCGGGCGCGGCGGCGGCGCCCGGCGGTGCTGGCGATGGCGGTCGCGCTGATCGCGGCCGGCGGGCTGGGCGGGGCCGTCCTCTACAACAGCACCGGCCAGCGGGTCGCGGTGCTGGCGCTGGCCCGGGACGTGCCGTGGGGGCAGGTGATCACCGAGGACGACCTGGTGGTCGCCCGGATCGCGGGGGACCCGGCGCTGCACCCGCTGGCGGCCCAGGACCGGACGAAGGCGGTCGGCATGCGGGCCGCCACCGACCTCAAGCGCGGCGCGATGCTCACCGGGGCCGACCTCGCGCAGGGGCTGTCGGTGCAGCCCGGGCAGATCGTGGTCGGGGTGTCGGCCAAGCGCAGCCAGCTGCCCGCCAGCCGGCTCCAGCCCGGCGTGCAGCTGGTCGTCGTCTTCACCCCCGACAACGGCCGGGCCGACTCGCTGCCCGCCACGGTGATCACCGTCGGCCGGGTGGACACCGACGGCAGCCAGGTGATCGACGTGGCGGTCGGCACCGCGGACGGGCCCCGGCTGGCGCAGTGGGTGGCGAGCGGGCGGATCCAGGTGCTGCTCGCGCCGCGCGGCGGGGCGGCGGGCGGCGCCGCGCCGAACCCGGCGCCGAGCGGTGCGCCCTCGGCTGCCCCCGCCCCCGCCGCTCCTACCCCCGGGGCGACCACGCCGGGTGCCGCCACGTCCGGGGGACCGGCCGCGACGGGCGGCGCCTGATGGCCGTGATCGCGGTGGTCGGCGGCCCGGGCGCACCGGGAGCCACCACCGCCGCCCTGGCACTGCTGCTGTCCTGGCCGCTGCCGCCCGGTCGGCGGATCCTGCTGGTCGAGGCCGACCCGGACGGCGGCGCGGTGCTCGCCGGCGCCCTGGAGGGCCGGGTCGAGGCGGTGTACGGGCTGCGCAACCTGGCCGTCGCCGACCGGCGCGGGCTGCTCGCGCAGACCATCTGGGAGCAGCTGATCGACCTCTCGCCCGAGGGCAACGCCGAACGGCTGCTGCTGCCCGGGCTGACCGACCCCACCCAGGCGCCCGGCCTCGCCTACACCTGGGAGCCGCTCGCCGAACTGCTGCACGGCGTGGAACAGCAGGGCTACGACGTCATCGTGGACCTCGGCCGCTCCGGCGCCACCGGCCACAGCGCGGTGCTGGCCCGCCGCGCCGACGCGGTGGTGGCGACCGTGCGCACCACGCTGCGCGGGCTGAGCGCGGTCCGGCCCCGGCTCGCCGCCCTGACCGAGGACCTGGCCGCCGCCGGCACCGGCGCGGACGCGCTCGGGCTGCTGCTGGTCGCCGAGGGGCCGTACGCCCGGGCGGAGGTGACCCGGGAGCTCGGGCTGCCGGTGCTCGGGGTGCTGCCGCACGCCCCCCGGACGGCGAAGGTGCTCTCCGACGGCGGGGACACCACCGACCGGCGGTTCATCCGCTCGGAGCTGATGCGCACGGCGCGCTCGGCGGCGGACGAGGTGCAGCTGCTGGTCCGCCGCCGGCGCCAGCGGCTCGCGCCGGGCGCGGCGCCCGCTCAGC
>NZ_JBSFJC010000171.1:0-14427 GCF_053597855.1 Kitasatospora sp. NPDC001225 | reverse complement strand
GCGACAGCTGGGCCAGCCCGCCGGCCGCGAGCAGCAGCGCGCCCCGCCGGGACAGCACGCGGCGGGGGCGACGTATGGCGGCGGGTCCGGCGGGGCCGGACGGCGGGGCGCTCAGAGCCGGACCACCCCGGAGACCGGCATGGCGGTGACGCTCTCGTAGCGGACCCTGGCGCCCGGGCGGGGGGCGTGCACGATCACGCCGCCGCCGGCGTACATGCCGACGTGGTGCATGTCCCGGTAGAAGATCACCAGGTCTCCCGGTCGCGCTTCGGACAGGCTGATCCGCTGCCCGGCGTACGCCTGGGCCTGCGAGGTGCGCGGCAGGGTCACTCCGGCCTGCCGCCAGCTGTAGTACATCAGACCGGAGCAGTCGAACGCGTGCGGGCCGGTGGCCCCGTAGACGTACGGGGAGCCGATCATCCGCACCGCGGCGGCCAGCGCGGCCGCCCCGCGCTCGGAGGCGGGCGGGGCGGTGCCGAGGTCCAGCCGGTCGGTGCCCCGGGTGGCGCGCTGCTCGGCGTCCCGGGCGTCCTGGACCGCCAGCCGGGCCCGCTCGACGGCGCCCAGGCCGTTCAGCAGCTTCTGCGCCCCGGCCAGCCGCTGCTGGACCTGCTGCTTGCTGTCGGCGAGCGAACGCCGGGTCCGGTCCAGCTCGGCGAGCTTGTCGGCCGCCTCGGTGCGGCGCTGGTCGAGCCGGCGCTGGCGGGTGATCAGCTCGTGCAGGGTCTCCTGCTGGCGCACGGCGGCCTGGCCCTGGGTGCGGGCGCGGGCCAGGTAGCCCTCCGGGTCGGGCGAGAGGATGAGCTGGGCGGTCTGGGTCATCCCGCCGCCGCGGTACTCGGCCCCGGCCACCATCGCCAGGTCGCCGCGCAGCCCGTTGAGCTGGTCCTGGGCGAGGGCGATCTCGCCCTGGAGGATCGTGGTCTCGCCCTGGAGCCGCCGCTGGGCCTCCTGCGCGGCGTTGAACCTCTCGGACGCCTGCTCGGCCTCGTCGTACAGCTGCTCGACCTGCGTCTTGACGTCCTGACGGTCGCCCGGGTCGGGGCTGGCGGGGGCCGCCTGGGCGCTGCCTCCGGTGGCCGCGCCCAACGCGGTGGCGGCGGCCGCGGTCAGCACCAGCGCCCGGGTGAGCAGTTGGGAACGGCGGTGCACGGGCATGGCGGCAGCGGCTCCAATCCTGCGGCGCGGCCCCCGCCGCCGCACCGGGACGGGCGGCCGTCGAGCGGGAGTCCGGTGGCAGACGTTAGCGAGTCCGGGCAAGCGAGTCCAAACCCCTCCCAACCCGAATATTCACTCCCTAATCGGACATCAGATCGAGCCGCCGGAAAAGCCGCAGGCCCGGCCTCCCCTGGGGGAGACCGGGCCTGGAGACGTCCGAGCGGGGATCAGACCCGCACGATGCCGGTCAGCGGCATGTTGGTGACCGCCTCGTAGCGCACCGACGCGCCCGGCTTGGGGGCGTGCAGCACCTGGCCGTTGCCGGCGTAGATGCCGACGTGGTGGGCGTCGGTGTAGAAGATCAGCAGGTCGCCGGGCTGGGCCTTGGAGAGGTCCGTCCCGAGCCGGGTGCCGGCCGAGGCCTGCGCCTGCGAGGTGCGCGGCAGCGACACGCCGGCCTGGTTGTACGCCCAGACCATCAGACCGGAGCAGTCGAAGGAGCCCGGGCCGGTGGCGCCCCAGACGTACGGGCTGCCGATCTTGGAGGCGGCGGCGGACAGCGCGGCGGCACCGCGCGAGCTGCCGGGGGCCACGTTCACCGGAGCGGTGGTCGTGGGGGCCGAGAGGCTGCCGCGGCTG
This sequence comes from Kitasatospora sp. NPDC001225, assembly GCF_053597855.1. Classification (NCBI taxonomy): domain Bacteria; kingdom Bacillati; phylum Actinomycetota; class Actinomycetes; order Kitasatosporales; family Streptomycetaceae; genus Kitasatospora; species Kitasatospora sp. NPDC001225. The sequence continues at coordinate 12,630 of NZ_JBSFJC010000171.1, read as the reverse complement.
TTGTCGCGGGAGGCGCGGTCGGCCTGCTGCTGCTGGGCCTGGGCGGCGTCGGCCTTGGCCTTGGCCTCGGCGGCGGCCTTCTCCTCGGCCTGGCGCAGCGCCTGGCGGTCCTGCTCGGTCAGCGTGTTGAGCAGGTCCTGGGCCGCCTTCAGCTTGCCCTGGACCTCGTCCTTGGAGGCCTTCAGCTGCTGGGTGGTCGACTCCAGCTCGGCGAGCTTGCCCTGGGCCTCGTTGCGGTCCTGGTCGAGCTTGCGCTGCTGCTCCTGGAGCTCCTTCAGCTGACCCTTCTGGGTGCTGCCGGCCTGGTTCAGCGCGTCGGCCTGGCTGAGGAAGCTGTCCGGGCTGGAGGAGAACATCAGCTGGACGGTGGGGGATATCCCCCCGTTGCGGTACTGCTCGCCGGCGATCTCGGCGAGGCCGCCCTGGAGCTCGGTGACCTGGGCCTGCTGACGGGCCACCTGGTCCTGCAGGCCGGAGACCTGCTTCTCCAGGTCCTGCTGCTTGGCCTGGGCGGCGTTGTAGTTCTCGGTCGCGACCTCGGCCTGCTCGTTGAGCTGGTCGACCTGCCCCTTGACCTGTTCCTTGGTCGGCTGCGGGTCCGCGTGGGCACCCTGCGCGGAGAGGACGACGGCTGCGGCGGCGACGCCGGTCAGGATCGAGACCCGGGCGCGGCCGGCGGGCTTGGGACGACGATGGGACGCCACGAAGGCGGACTCCTTCTTCCTACGGCCGCCTACCGGGTGAGCTGACGGGTTCGGGCCGGAAGCATGCCCTACGACGCCTCACGGCCGTTCCACCGGCCGACCTGGCGCCGATTCACCCCGGAGGAACGTGGTTCCCCGGCTCCGCTCCGCAGCGCCCCCTACCACTGGGCTCCCCTGTCGGACAGTCGCTTCGACCTGTCCCGCTGCCTTGCGAACTCGACGGTAACCACCGCCGCCACCCTGGCTGGGCGATCGACAGTGCGGTGGTTCGGAGCATGACCCTAGTAACTGAACCGTGATCGGTTCAAATCCTTGTCAGAAAAAAGACAGAAGATTACCCAAGTTCCTTTGTGAAAATGACCGATGGTGACCATTGACGCACACAAGGCTGATCGGTTCTCACCATGTGGTCGTCGAAGGGCCGGAAACCCGAAACGCCACCCCGAACGGGGGTGGCGCTTTTCACAGGCCCCCGCGGGAGCCCCCCGGGCGTGTCGGTCCGTCAGACCCGGCGGATGGTGTTGATCGACATCGCGTCGGCCTTCATCACCTTCACCACGTCACCGGTGTGCGGCGCGTGGACCACCATGCCGTTGCCGATGTACATCCCGACGTGGTGCATGTCGGGGCCGTAGATCACCAGGTCGCCCGGCTGGGCCTGGTCCAGCGAGGGGATCCGGGTGCCGTAGTGGCCCTGCTCCTGCGAGGTGCGCGGCAGCGAGACGCCCGCCTGCCCGTACGCCCAGACCATCAGGCCCGAGCAGTCGAAGGTGGTCGACCCGGTGGCGCCCCACACGTACGGCGAGCCCTGCTTGCTCATCGCCTTGGCCAGCGCCGTGGCCGCGTAGCCGCTGGCCGGCGGCAGGCTGCCGAGGTCGACCCGGTCGCTGCCGCGCGAGGCGCGGTCGTCCTGCGCCTGCTGGGCCCGCAGCGCGGCGCGGTCGGCGGAGCTCAGCGAGTTCAGCAGGTCCTGGGCGGCCTTCAGCTTGGTGTTGACGTCCGACTTGGCCTGGTTCAGGTCCTTGGTGGTGGTGTCCAGCGAGGCGAGGACGGCGGCCGCCTCGGTCTTCTCCTGGTCCAGCCGGCGCTGCTGGTCCAGCAGCCCCTTGAGCGCCTCGGCCTGACTGGTGCTGGCCTGCTGGACGGTGGAGGCCTTGTCCAGGTAGCCGGACGGGTCCGAGGAGAGCATCAGCTGGACGGACGGGTCGATGCCGCCGCTGCGGTACTGCTCGCCCGCCACCTCGGCGAGGCCGCCCTGGAGCTGGGTCATCTGCTCCTGGCCGCGGGCCACCTGGTCCTGCAGCTGGTCGGCCTGCTTGCGCAGCTGGTCGGCCCGCTCCTTGGCGCCGTTGTACTTCTCGGCCGCCTGCTCCTGCTCCTCCTGGAGCTGGTCGATCTGCGCCTTGACGTCCGTCTTGTTCGGCTGCGGCGCGGCGTGCGCGGCCACCTGGGCGGAGAGGGCGACCGCGGTCGCAGCGGCCGCGGTGAGCACGGAGATCCGTGCGCGGCTCGGCTGCTTGGGACGGCGGTGGGAGGCCAAGGGACCGGCTCCTTCTTCCAACGGGCTCACCTGATGGGATGAGATTCCGGAAAATAGGTTTGACGCCAGACCCTAGTGAAGATCTATCCGTTTTGCCACTCCCCCGAAGGCGTGAACTCCGGTCCCCACACTGACTTCACCGGACTCGCACAATGCTCCGAAACAGGCCCTGACCAGGCATCATGCGAACCTCCCCGGGTTCAGGGCCGGGCCAGCCGGTTCAGCAGCAGCACCGACGCCACGGGGCGCGCGCCCGCCTTCCGCACGCCCTCCGCGACCTCCCGGTCGGTGGACACCACCACCACCGGACGGCCCTGCGGCTCGGCCCGCACCAGACGGCGGATCAGCTCGTCGGCCGTCTCCCCGGTCCGGCTGAACCGCACCCGGACCCCGCGCGGTGGCGCCATGATCACCGGGACGTCCAGGTCCTGCCCGTCGAACACGCAGGTGACCTCCGCCTGGGTCCGCTGGGCCAGCATCGCCAGCCCGCCCAGCAGCCGGATCCGCTGCTGCTCCAGCGGCAGCGTCGGATAGCCGGTCTTGGTCACGTTGTAGCCGTCCACCACCAGGTGCACCTGGGGGATCGCCAGCAGCTGGTCCAGCAGCGCCGGATCGTCCTCGGCCAGCCCGCGCCGGGCCACGTCGTGCGGCGAGGCCGCCCCCGGCACCACCGCCTCCACCAGGTCCGCCGGGCGGATCTGGGCGACCGGCAGCGCCAGCTCCCGCTGGAGCCCCTGGGCCGACTGCAGCACGGTGTCCAGCAGCAGCCGCAGCCGCATGTCCTCGACGCTGCGCCCCTCACGGGCCGAACGGCGGCCCTGCTCGGCCGCGTTCTCCAGCTCCAGGACCCGGTGCCGGAGCCGGCGCGCCTCGCTCTCGGCCGCGCCGCGCTCGGCCGCGGCCTGCGCCTTCAGCGCGTCCAGCTCGCCGGCCACCCGGCGGGTCTCGGCCTGCGCCCGGCGGGTGTCGCTCTCCAGCGTCCGCACCCTCTTGCGCAGCGACTCGGCCTCTCTGCGGACGCCGTCGGACTCGGCCCGCTGCCGGTCCGCGTCCGCCCGCGCGGAGGCCCGCACCTCGGCCAGCTCGGCCTGCAGCTTCTCCACCAGCCGGACCGCCTCCGCGGCCGCGTCCTCGGCGCCGGCCCGCTCGGCCTCCTCGCCGGCCTCGGCCACCAGCCGGCTCCAGCCCGTCGAACGCACCAGGTAGGCGGCGGCCGCGACGTCCATCGGATCGGCCGCGCTCGGGACGGTGCCCGACTCCAGCGCCTTCACCAGGTCCGGCTGCCCGAGACGCAGCCGCTCCGCTATCCGCACCCGGAAGGCCGGCTCCGCCTCCAGCGCCGCCGCCAGCGCGGTGGCCGCGTACTTGGCCCGCCGCGCCGGGGTGAACTTGACGTACTGACGCAGGCTCTGCGGGAGCTCGGCCGGCGGCACCCCGCCGAGCGCGTCCGAGGCCAGGCCGACCACCCGACGGCGCACGCCCTCGGGCAGCGGCCGGTCGAGCTTCTCGACGGCGCGCTCCGCCGCGGACCCGGAGGCGCCGTCCGCCGTCCCGGCAGCCTCGGCCGGGGCCTCGGCCGCAGCGGGCTGAAGCCCCTGGGCTGCGCCGGGCTCCTTCGCTGCGTCCACCACGTCCTCGGCTCCGATCCTGGTCCAGCGGGGCACGGCCGCGGCCGCCCCCCGTCGGCACGCTCCGTGCGTCCTGTTCTGTATTGTCCCGTGCGGCGCGGGCGGGTGCGCCGCGCACCCACCCCGCCGCCGCGGCGGGGATCAGCCCTGGTCGGCGGGGGCCTGCGTCTCCTCGGCGCCCGGACGGGCCACCAGCTCGACCTGGTCCACCGCGTTGCACCAGCGGCAGCGCACCGACTCGACGGTCTCGCTCAGCACCTCGGTCTCCTCGACCTTGGACTCGCCGGCCAGGTCGAAGTGCAGGAACTCGGTCACCCGCGCGGTGCGGGTCACGTCGAAGCGGGTGAGGTTGCCGCACAGGGTGCAGCGCCAGCGCGTCTCGGCGGTCAGAGCGGGGACGGTCATCGGGGGTCCTCTCGGGTGGTCCCTGGGTGGGGCAGGCGCTCCCCCCGGAGCCCCGGCGTCGGCGGCGGGAGGCGGGAATGCCCGCCCCAAGCCTATTGCCTGGGGCAACCGTCGCGACCACCGGTTGCCTGAACACCCGGGCTAGTCCACCTGCCGTAAACCGCCGTGTCACCTGCGGCGCCCGGAGGGATGCTTGGCCGCATGGCGCTCGCGGTCCCCGACCACACCGCCGCCCGGGGCGGCCGCCCGGCGGCGACCGCCCCCGTGGTCAGCTACGCCCTGATCGCCCTCAACACCCTGGTCTTCCTGCTCGGCCCGGCCGCGGGGCTCAACCCGCTGTACGGCACCGGCCAGGCCCGGGTCTGCGCGGAGCAGCGGTACGAGCAGCGCTGGGGCGCCGTCCCGGCCGAGGTGCTGGCCGGACGGCCGCTGACCGCCGAACAGCTCGCCGAGGCCCCCGACCCGGTCCCCGGCTGCCCGGCCGCCCCGACCCCGGGCAAGCGCCCGGCGCTGTCCGTCCTCACCGGGCTCTTCCTGCACGCCGGCTGGCTGCACCTGCTCGGGAACCTGCTCTTCCTCCAGGTCTTCGGCCCCACCGTCGAACGCCGGCTGGGCCGGGCCCGGTACGCCGTCTTCTACCTGGCCGCCGGCAGCCTGACCACGTACGGCTTCGCGCTCGCCGAGGCGCACTCGCCGAACTCCACCCGGGTGCTCATCGGGGCCTCCGGGGCGATCGCCGCCGCCCTCGGCGCCTACCTGCGCCTCCACCCCCGGGCCCGGGTGACCACCCTCGTCCCGCTGCTGTTCTTCCTGCCGCTGCGCTTCCCGGCCTGGCTGGTGCTCGGCCTCTGGTTCGTCCTGCAGTGGTGGTCGGTGCACGCGGCCGGCCCCGGGGTGGCGTACCTGGTCCACGTGATCGGCTTCTCGGCCGGGTTCCTCTACGCCTGCACCGTGGTCCGCCACCCCCCGCGACGACCGGGCTGACGCCCGATACGCTGGCGGCACCCCACAAAGGAGCCCGAACTGTGATCACCGCCATCGTCCTGATCAAGACCAGTGTCGACCGCATCCCGGAGATCGCCGAATCCATCGCCGCCATCGACGGCGTGAGCGAGGTCTACTCGGTGACGGGGGGCTACAACCTGGTGGCGATGGTGCGGGTGCGCCGGCACGACGACCTGGCCGAGGTCATCCCGGGCCGGCTCAACAAGGTCCCGGGCGTGGCCCACACCGAGACCCAGATCGCCTTCCGCACCTACTCCCAGCACGACCTGGAGGCCGCCTTCGCCCTCGGCCTGGACGAGTAGCGGTCAGCCCTCGGCGCGCCGGCCCCGCTCGACCTGCACGGTGGCGACGCAGCGCCCGCCCTCGTTGCGGTAGTTCCACGCCGCGCCCTCCGTGACCAGCTCCCGGACGGCGGTCAGGAAGCGGTCGACGTGCTCGTCCGGCGTCCCGGCGCCGAAGCTCACCCGGATCGCGTTCAGGCTGCGCTCGCCCGGCAGCGACGGCTCGGGCGCACCACACTCGGACGGTGCCTCGTCCTCGTCGCCCAGCAGCGTGCGCACCAGCGGGTGGGCGCAGAACAGGCCGTCGCGCACCCCGATGCCGTACTCGGCGGACAGCGCGGCGGAGAAGTGCGAGCTGTTCCAGTCCCGGACGACGAAGGACAGCACGCCCACCCGGGCGGAGCCCTCGCCGAACAGGTTCAGCACCTTGACCTGCGGGATCTCGGCCAGCCCGGCCGTCAGCCGGGCGATCAGCTGCTGCTCGCGGGCCTCCAGCCCGTCGAAGCCGGCCTCGGTCAGCGCCCGGCAGGCCGAGGCGATCGCGTAGGCGCCGATGACGTTCGGCGAGCCGGCCTCGTGCCGGGCCGGGCCGGTGTGCCACTGCACGGCCACCGAGCCGTCGGCCTCCCGGGCCACCGTCCGGGTCGCCCCGCCACCGGCCAGGTACGGCTCGGCCGCGTCCAGCCAGTCCGCCCGGCCGGCCAGCACCCCGGCGCCGAACGGCGCGTAGATCTTGTGGCCGGAGAAGGCGATCCAGTCGACGTCCAGCTCGCGCACCGAGACCCGGTGGTGCGGCGCCAGCTGGGCGGCGTCCAGCACCACCCGGGCGCCGTGCCGGTGCGCGGTCGCGGTCAGCTCGGCGACCGGCCACAGCTCGCCGGTCACGTTGGAGGCGCCGGTGACGCAGAGCAGCTTGGGGCCCTCGGGCGCCTCGGCGAGCGCGGCGTCCAGCGCGGCCACCGCCTCGGCCCGCGAGCGCGGCGCCCGCAGGTAGGTGACGTCCAGTCCGGCGTGCGCCCAGGGCAGCAGCGAGGCGTGGTGCTCGGTCTCGAAGGCGAACACCCGGGTGCCGGCCGGGACGGCGGAGGCCAGCAGGTTGAGCGAGTCGGTGGTGGCCCGGGTGAAGACCACCTGGTCGCCCTCGCGCAGGTCGAGGAACTCGCCGACGGTGCGGCGGCTCTGCTCGAACAGGTCGGTGGACAGCTGGGAGAGGTACCCGGCCCCGCGGTGGACGCTGCCGTAGTACGGCGCGTAGGCGGCGACGTCGTCCCACACCCGCTGGAGCGCCGGCGAGCTCGCCGCGTAGTCGAGCGCCGCGTAGCCGACCTTCTCACCGCTGGCGAGCGGGACCTGGACGTCGGCGCCGAGGACGGCGAGCGGGGTGCGGATTTCGGTGGCCAGAGACATGGGGATGCACTCCTTCTGGGGCAAGGGACCCCGGGAGTGCTAGTCGTCGGGCGTCCGCGCTTGTCGCACGGACGGCTTGCCGTGACGACCCGGTCCTCACCCAGGGCACCCCGCCACGGACGGAGGGTTGCCGGACAGCCAGCTGGGGCTTGGCGCTGTCACTCATGACCTGGCGAAGACTCTAGGCCGGGTCCACCGGGTGGTCAAACGGGCATCCAGCATCCGGACAGCACGGGAGCCCGCGCCGGCGTACCGGCACGGGCTCCCCAACTGCCGCCTCAGGCCCGGCTGGTGGCCTCCGACCAGCGCCGCAGCAGGTCCTGCGCGGCACCGGAGTCGATCGCCTTCGCGGCCCGCTCCATGCCGGCCGCCAGCTGCTCGGTGAGCGGCGCGTCGCCCAGCTCCAGCGCGACCAGCGCCGCCGCCGTGTTCAGCAGGACGGCGTCCCGCACCGGCCCGTGCTCGCCGGCCAGCAGCCGCCGCGCGACCTCGGCGTTGTACGAGGCGTCCGCCCCGCGCAGCGCCTCGATGCCGACCAGCTCGATGCCCACGTCCCGCGGGTCGAAGGTGGACTCGGTGACGACCCCGTCGCGCACCAGCCAGACCTGCGAGGTGGTGGTGATGGTCAGCTCGTCCAGCCCGTCGTCGCCGCGGAAGACCAGCGCCGTGGCGCCCCGCCGGGCCAGCACCCCGGCGATCAGCCCGGACAGCCGAGTGTCGAAGCAGCCGATGGCGTGCGCGGTGACCTTGGCCGGGTTGGTCAGCGGGCCGAGGATGTTGAAGGCGGTCGGCACCCCGAGGTCGCGCCGCGCGGTGGCGGCGTGCCGCATCGAGGGGTGGAACTTCGCCGCGAAGCAGAAGGTCAGCCCAACCTCCTCGGCCACCTCGGCGACCCGCCGGGGGGAGAGGTCCAGCGCCACCCCGAGCTTCTCCAGCACGTCCGAGGAGCCGCTGGTCGAGGAGGCCGACCGGTTGCCGTGCTTGACCACCTTGGCGCCGGCGGCCGCCGCGACGATCGCCGACATGGTGGAGATGTTGACGGTCTTCGCCCGGTCCCCGCCGGTGCCGACGATGTCCACCGCCGGGCCGGGGATCTCCAGCGGCTCGGCGTGCGCGTACATCGCGTCGACCAGGCCGGCGATCTCCTCGACCGACTCGCCCTTGGCCCGCAGCGCGATCATGAACCCGGCCACCTGGACGGGGGACGCCTCGCCGCTCATGATCCGGTCCATCGCCCACGCGGTGGACGAGCGGTCGAGGTCCTCCCCCTGCAACAGTGCCGCCAGGAGGTCCGGCCAGGTGCGGACCACCTGCGCGGGGTCGCTACCGCCGTTCGCAGGGTTCACGTTCACCATGGCTGACTCCAGCTGTTGTCGGTTCCCCGCTCCGGGGACGTCCGTACGGATGGAGCCAGCCTATCGAGCGGAGCGCCCGCTTCTACCCCTGTCTTTCCTACTCCTGGCGCGGATTTCAGCGGACGGCCGGAGTCCGCTTCGCCAGCCGGTCCCGCAGCAGGGTGGCGACCGCCCCGGCCAGCGCCACCGGCTCCACCGGACGGGAGATCGCGGCGTCGGCCCGGCTCCAGGCGGCCAGCCAGGAGTCCTGCGGCCGGCCGATCAGCACCAGGACCGGCGGGCAGCCGTAGATCTCGTCCTTGAGCTGGCGCCCGAGGCCCAGCCCGCCGGCCGGAACGGCCTCGCCGTCCAGCACGCAGAGGTCCACTCCCCCCTTCTCCAGTGCCTTGAGCACCGCGGGGGTGGTCGCGCACTCCAGGTAGGACAGTTCCGGAAGGTCCTCGGCAGGGCGGCGGCCGAGCGCCGTCAGCACCTGCTCGCGGGTGTTGCGGTCGTCGCTGTAGACGAGGACGGTGAGCGTCTCATCGGTCGTGTACGCCATGGGCCCTGCTCCCTCAAGTGTGATCCGGACCACGTTCGCCTGATCCGGATGCTACTCCCGATCACCCTCCGCCGAGTCCCCCTCGCGCACGTTCCTCCTCAAGCCGCCGCGCCCCGGACTCACCCGCCTGGAGGACGGCCCGTCACCCGACCCCGCCCGGTCCACCCGTACGGCTCACCCGGACGCCCTCCCCCCTACCTCCCCCGGCTACTCCGACCGTGCACCGGCGCGCCGGGCAACGGGGTCCAGGCTCCTCCGAGGAACCATCAGAAAAGGGACACGCCGCTGCTCACCCCCCGTACGGACACCCCGTCGCCCCCCAAGCGGGCATACCGCACGCACCGGACACTCCGAGGGACACCCCCCGACGTGAAGACGGAATAAGGGACCGACATAATGTCCGTCGTGGCGACAGCAACAGCAGTAGAAACCGGGCACGCGCACGGATCGGTCAACCGGCCGAACATGGTCAGCGTCGGAACGATCGTCTGGCTCAGTTCCGAGTTGATGTTCTTCGCGGCCCTCTTCGCGATGTACTTCACGCTCCGCTCCGTCAAGGGGCCGGAGTTCTGGACCGAGAAGGCCCACGCCCTCAACGTGCCCTTCTCCTCGGTCAACACCACGATCCTGGTGCTCTCCTCGCTGACCTGTCAGCTCGGCGTGTTCGCCGCCGAGCGCGGAGACGTGAAGAAGCTCCGGGCGTGGTTCATCCTCACGTTCGCCATGGGCGCGGTCTTCATCGGCGGCCAGGTCTTCGAGTACACCGAGCTGGTCAAGAAGGACGGCCTGTCGCTGTCCTCCGACCCGTACGGCACGGTGTTCTACCTGACCACCGGCTTCCACGGGCTGCACGTGACGGGTGGTCTGATCGCCTTCCTGCTGGTCCTGGGACGGACGTACGCAGCCAAGCGCTTCACGCACGAGCAGGCCACCGCCGCGATCGTCGTGTCGTACTACTGGCACTTCGTCGACGTCGTGTGGATCGGCCTGTTCGCGACCATCTACCTGATCAAGTAACCAGCTGATCAGGTCGCTGGCCACCGGCTGCGGCCCCCGCCCTCACCGGCGACGGGCCGCTTCTGCCGGTGCCGACGCTCCCACCGACCGACCGCGCGCGCAGCCCTAGACAGGCAGCCTCGTGCCGGCCAGACCGGCCGCCGGGTGCACCCACCAGTCGACCAGATCCTGACACCGGGGTTATTCCGTGAAAAAGCTCTCCGCACGACGGCGCCACCCATTGGCGGCGCTGGTCGTCCTACTTCTCGCCCTGGCGGCAACCGGGGGGCTGTACGCCGCGTTCGCGCCCGCCGACAAGGCGCAGGCCGACGTCGCCGCGCAGTCGCTCGCGATCGATGAGGGCAAGAAGCTCTTCGCCGTGGGCTGCTCCTCCTGCCACGGCCTGAACGGCCAGGGCAGCAGTGACGGTCCGAGCCTGGTCGGCGTCGGCTCCGCCGCTGTCGACTTCCAGGTCGGCACCGGCCGCATGCCGGCCCAGCAGCCCGGCGCCCAGGTCCCGCGCAAGAAGAACATCTACTCGCAGGCGGAGATCGACCAGCTCGCCGCCTTCGTCGCCTCCCTCGGTCCCGGCCCGGTGACCCCGACGGAGGAGCAGTTCACCTCGACCAACCCCGAGGACGTCTCCAAGGGTGGCGAGCTGTTCCGCACCAACTGCGCCCAGTGCCACAACTTCGCCGGCCAGGGTGGTGCCCTGACCAAGGGCAAGTACGCCCCCTCGCTGGAGGGCGTGGACGCCAAGCACATCTACGAGGCCATGCAGACCGGCCCGCAGAACATGCCGTCGTTCCCGGACACCACCATGCCCGAGGAGCAGAAGAAGCAGATCGTGGCCTTCGTCCGCCACACCACCAACGATGAGCCCAACCCCGGCGGTCTCACCCTGGGCAGCCTCGGTCCGGTGACCGAGGGTCTGTTCGGCTGGATCTTCGGCCTCGGCACGCTCATCGCGGTCGCGATCTGGGTCGCCGCCCACACCACCAAGGCCAAGAAGTCATGAGCCACGACATGTCAGAAGAGAAGCTCCCGGAGCCGCACGGCTCCGCCGGCGAGGTGGCCGACCACGGCAGCCCGTTCGCCGACCCGGGCCTGCCGGCCCACGAGCCCCGTCGCACCGACATCGACGAGAAGGCCGCGTCGCGTGCCGAGCGCCAGGTCTCGCTGATGTTCGTGGTCTCGATGCTCGCCACCGTCGGGTTCATCGCCTCGTACGTGGCCATCGACCCGGACAAGATCGTCTACATCTTCCCGCTCGGTCACGTCAGCGCGCTGAACTTCGCGCTCGGCCTGACCCTGGGCGTCGCGCTGTTCATGATCGGCGCGGGTGCGGTCCACTGGGCCCGCACGCTGATGTCGGACGTCGAGCTGCCCGCCGAGCGTCACCCGATCGAGGCTTCCGACGAGGTCCGCAACGACGTCATCGAGCAGTTCAAGACCGGTGCCGCCGAGTCCGGCTTCGGCCGCCGCAAGATGATCCGCAACACCCTGATCGGCTCCATGGCGCTGGTCCCGCTCTCCGGCGTGGTCCTGCTCCGTGACCTTGGCCCGCTTCCCGAGAAGAAGCTCAAGGAGACCGGTTGGAAGGAGGCGACCGAGACCAAGCCGCTGCAGCTCATCAACATGAACACCATGCAGCCGATGAAGCCCGAGGACATCATCGTCGGCTCGCTCACGTTCGCCATGCCGGAGGGCCTGTCCACGCACAGCGAGGACTTCCAGCAGCGGATCGCCAAGGACGCCCTGATGCTGGTCCGCATCGCGCCCGAGGACATCAAGGACGACAAGTCCAAGGAGCTGGGTTTCGAGGGCATCCTCGCCTACTCCAAGATCTGCACCCACGTCGGCTGCCCGATCAGCCTGTACGAGCAGCAGACCCACCACGCGCTCTGCCCCTGCCACCAGTCGACCTTCGACCTGGCGGACGGCGCCCGCGTGATCTTCGGCCCGGCCGGCCACCCGCTGCCGCAGCTGAAGATCATCACTGACGAGAAGGGCAACCTGGTCGCCACCGGCGACTTCGCGGAGCCCGTCGGCCCGAGCTACTGGGAGCGTGCTCGATGAGTAGCGCGAGCAGCACCACGACCGGTGCCGCCAAGCCCTCCAGCACGCGTGAAAAGCCCGCCAACAAGTGGGAAGCCGCGGCTGACTGGACTGACGGCCGGCTGGGGATCTACTCCCTCGCCAAGGCCAACCTGCGGAAGATCTTCCCGGACCACTGGTCCTTCATGCTGGGCGAGATCTGCCTCTACACCTTCGTCATCATCATCCTGACCGGTGTCTACCTGACGCTGTTCTTCAAGCCCTCGATGGCCGAGGTCGTCTACGACGGCTCGTACGTGCCACTCAAGGGCATCCCGATGTCGGAGGCCTACGCCTCCACGGTGGACATCAGCTTCGAGGTCCGCGGCGGTCTGCTGATCCGGCAGATCCACCACTGGGCCGCCCTGGTCTTCGTGGCCGCGATGCTCGTCCACATGATGCGCGTGTTCTTCACCGGCGCGTTCCGCAAGCCGCGTGAGATCAACTGGGTCTTCGGCTTCCTGCTGCTGATCCTGGGCATGTTCGACGGCTTCTTCGGCTACTCCCTGCCGGACGACCTGCTGTCGGGCACCGGTATCCGCTTCATGGAAGGCGCGATCCTCGCCGTCCCGCTGATCGGCACGTACATCCAGATGTTCCTGTTCGGCGGGGAGTTCCCCGGCCACGACATCGTGCCGCGGTTCTTCACCATCCACGTGCTGCTGATCCCG
>NZ_JBSFJC010000170.1:0-14571 GCF_053597855.1 Kitasatospora sp. NPDC001225 | reverse complement strand
CCTTGATGCCGTGCCAGATCGCGCACTGGCCCGCGGCCCGGTTCATCACGGTGTTCGGGAACCTGGCCGGGTCGACCAGGTAGGGGCGGTCGCCGGTGAGTGAGTCCCTGGTGAAGTCCATGATGCTCTGCACGCTGCCCGAGCCGGTGCCCAGGACCAGGCCGACCCGTTCGGGGCGGTCCAGCAGGCCGGGCCCGCAGCCGTCGAGCAGGGTGCCGAAGGTGTGCACGGCGAGCGCGGTGACCCGGTCCATGGTCCTGGTGCCCTTGCGGCCGAGGGCCGCGGCGGCGCTGAAGTCCGGTACCAGGGCGGCCTGTTCGTAGGGGCCGGGGTACGCGGTGCGGTCCAGTGCGGCGACGGCGCCGGCGCCCGCGCGCAGCCCCGCGCCGAAGGCCTGCGCGCCGACCCCGAAGGGCGAGACCGCCGACCAGGCGGAGAACACCGGCTCGGGCACCGCCCGGTCCGGGCCGGCCGGCCGGGCCCGGGCCCGGCTGTCGGTCGCCGTCATGCCCGGCCCCGGCCGAGGGCCTTGCCCGCCTTGCCGGTCAGGGCGTCGGTCAGCCGGTCGTCGAAGTCGACCAGGCTCCAGTCGCGGCGGTTCTCGATCACCGCCCAGCCGTGGGTGATCCGGCCGGTGGCGGTCGGCACCAGGACGCCGTCGCGCAGCACGTAGGCGTCCATCCGCGCGGTGTAGGTCAGCCGCTTGAAGACGCTCTCGACGGTGTAGACGGTGTAGAGCGTCTCCTCCATCAGCGCCTCGTCGAGGAGGGTGATCCGGGAGTGCGGGACGACCGGGATCCAGTCCTGCTCGTCCAGCAGGGTCTTGATGGAGACGCCGCGGTCCGCCAGGAAGAGGTCGACGACCTCCTCCATCTGCCGCAGGTACCCGGACATCTGGACCCGCTCGGTGAAGTGGCAGTAGAAGTACGGCATCCGCCACGCCCAGCCGAAGGCGTTGCGGCCCGCCGTCAGCTGCTCGAGCGGGTCGGTGCCGGGCTCCAGCGGGACGGGCGCCGCGCCCGCGCCCAGCCGGTCGACGGTGAGCCCGACGAGCTCGGCGGGCGGTTCGGCGACGGCGTGGCCGCGCGGGTCGGAGCGGAGGTGGACGGTGGCCTTGGCGGCGACGGCCTTCACGGTCTCGCCGGAGCGCTCCACGGTCAGCTCCACGCCCAGGCGCAGCCCGCCGCCGTCCTGGGCGGGCAGTCGGCGCACGGTGGCCGTCACCACGTCGTCGATGTGCAGCGCGGTGAGGATCTTGGTGTCGAGATCGGTGAGGTCGACGCCCAGGCCGTACCGCTCGAAGAGCTCCCCGGGCGGGAACCCGTGCTGCCGGGCGTGGTCGTAGACCGCCTCCTCGACCAGGTAGTTGACGTGCTTGAAGCCGATCCAGGTGCAGATATTCGAGCCCTCGTAGCGGGGGCGCAGCCGCACCCGCGTGGTCGGGTCGGCGGCGGGGGCACTGCTGGTCATGGCAACTCCTGGGGTGAGAGGGTGGTGGCGTCGGCGTGCGGCGCCCCGGGCACGGCGGCGCGCAGGAACTCGCACACCAGCCGGGTGACCAGGTCGGGCCGCTCGACCATCGGGAAGTGCCGACAGCCCGGCAGCAGTTCGTACCGCGCCCCGGGCACCCGGGCCGCGAGGGCCCGGCCGTCCTCGGGCCGGGCGGCGGTGTCCCGCTGCCCGGACAGCACGAGCAGCGGCGAGCCGACGGCGCCGAGGTCGAGCGTGGGGGAGCGCAGGTAGGCCTCGAAGAACCGCATCCAGCCGTACGGCCCGACCTGGTCGCGCAGTTGGCGCGCCATCCAGTCGCGGTGGGACCGGGCGAACCGCGCGGTCTCGCCGACCTCCAGCGCCTCCTCGAAGACGCGGTGGAAGTCGTTGAGGTAGTACGAGATCACCGACCAGTCGAAGTCCTTGGGGCTGGGCCGGTAGAAGGGGCTGATCAGCACGGTCGGCCGGGGCGCGGTGCGGCCGGCCGCGGTCGCCTCGACGACCAGGTTCGCCGCGTACGAGTGGGCCACGACGGCGTCGAAGCGCTCGTCCAGCAGCTCGACCAGGAACCGGCCGGGGTCGGGCCGGGCGCCCCAGCCGTCGCCCTCGGACTGGGCGCGCCACGGCAGTTCGACGTCCCACAGCTCGAAGGCGGCCCCGGCCCGCCGGACCAGCGGGCTCCACACCGAGGGTTTGCCGCCCAGGCCGTGCAGCAGCAGCACCCGGACCGGGTCGGGGCCCTCGGCGGCCCTGCGCAGCCGGGGGGTGGGCGCGCTCATGCGTCCGGGTGCGCTCGGTACGCGCCGAGGATGAGCACCGCGTTGTTGCCGGCGAAGGCCAGCGCGTTGTTCTGCACGATGCGCACCTCGGCGGGGCGGGCCCGGTTGGGGACGGGGTCCAGGCCGCACTCCGGGTCGGTCTGCCGGTGGTTGATCGTCGGCGGGATGAAGCCCTCCTTGATCGCCAGCGCGCAGGCGGCGGAGGCGAGGGCGCTGGCCGCGCCCATGGTGTGGCCGAGCATGGACTTGATGGAGACGGTCGGCGGCGGGGTGGCGAACACCTGCCGGATCGCGCCCGCCTCCGTCACGTCGTTGGCCTTGGTGCCGGTGCCGTGCGCGGAGATGAAGTCGATGTCCTCCGGCTTCACCCCGGCGTTGCGGTGGGCCAGTTCGATGCAGGCGGCGAGGCTGTCGCGGTCCGGCGCGACCGGGTGGTGGGCGTCGCAGTTGAGCCCGTACCCGAGCACCTCGGCGTAGATCCCCGCGCCGCGGGCCAGCGCCGACTCCAGGCTCTCCATCAGCAGGATGCCGGCGCCCTCGCCGGTGAGGATGCCCTTGCGGTCGACGTCGAAGGGCTGGCTCAGCTCCGGCGCGATGGTGCCGAGCCGGTAGAAGCCGGTGAAGGTCTTGCGGCAGACCGCGTCGGCGCCGCCGGACAGGGCGACGTCCGCCTCGCCCGAGCGGATCGCGTCGAAGCCGGAGCCGATGGCGTAGTTGCCCGCGGCGCAGGCGGTCGCGATGGTGACGGCCTCCACGTCGGTGAGCTCCAGTTCGCGCACCACGCTGCTGGACAGCAGGCCGGCCGCCGACCGGCGGGCCACCACCGCGGGCAACCCTTCGGGTCCGTGGTGGAGTTGGTGCTCCGTCAGGGCGTCGAGGTCGCGCGACTCGCCGTCGGTGGTGCCGACCGAGACCAGGACGCGCCTGGCGCGGAGCTCCTCCAGGGCGAGGCCCGCGTCGGCCACCGCCATCCTCGCCGCCGCGACGGAGAACTGGCTGGCCCGGCCCAGCTCTTCGGGATCCCCGTGCTCGATCCACTGGGCCGGGTCGAAGTCGTCGATCTCGCAGCCGTTCGCGTGGGCGTAGCCCGTGGTGTCGAAGGACGTGATCGGCTTGACGCCGCTGCGGCCGCTGCGGAGCCCGCCGAGGAACTCGGCCGCCCCGGTGCCGATGCTGGTGACCGCGCCCAGCCCGGTGATGACGACCCGGCGCGGTTCCCGGTCTCCGCTGCCCACCATTGCTGACTCCGTTCTGTCGACTCGGCGCTGCGGCGGGCTACTTGGACAGGCTCTCCTGGACGACGGCGACGACGCCGTCCAGGTTGACCATCCGGATCAGCTCGGCCTGGTCGATCTCGATCGAGAAGGTCCGCTCCAGCGAGGAGAGGATCTCGATGGCGCCCAGCGAGTCGGCGTTGTGGTCCTCCTTGAACCGGCTGGTGTCGGTGACCTCGTCGGCCTCCAGTTCGAGGATGTCGCAGACGATCTCCTTGATCTGGGCGCGCTGTTCGGTGGTGACGACCGCGGTGCTGGGCATTTCGCCTCCCGGTGAGGGGGTGGGTGCGGCAGATGATGATCTGAATTCTTCTCGCCCGCGCTGACGGACAACTGACGTGCAACTGACGGTCGTTGATCGGCTTGACAGTGCTCGCCAACACCTGTCAGTCTCAACTTTCAGGTAGGAGGAAGAGGGTGGGGGTGCCGACAAGCGCGGAACTACTGGCCCTGCTCGCCGCCGTCGGGCACACCCAGCGCCTGCGGATCATCGGCGAACTGGCGCAGGGCCGGGTCCACGTCAGTGAACTGGCCCGGCGGCTGGGCATGTCCAGGCCGCTGCTCTACATGCACCTGGAGCGGCTCGAACACGCCGGTCTGGTCGCCGGCGCGCTGGAGCTCTCCGATGACGGCAAGGCCATGAAGTTCTTCGAACTCACTCCGTTCGACATCCGCGTCACGGTCGACACCGTCATCGCCGCCCTCCGGGAGGACCGGGCGCAGGTCGACGGGCGCAACGCGACGCCCGAAGGCAGCGACGCCTGAACCAGGCGCCGCCCGGAGGAAGGCGCGACGCCCGAAGGAACAGAAGGGACCCTCATGAGCGGCGGCGTGATCGCCATCGTCATCACACTGATCGTCATCGGCGGGATCAGCGTCAGCATCGTCTCGTACTTCACCCTCCAGCGGCACCGCGCGGACGCCGCCGCGATGGCCGCCTACCGGCAGCTGGCCGAGGAGACGCTGACCGGACAGAAGGCGCTCCGGGGTGAACTACGGGCGCTGACCGCCAGGTTGGCATCGGTCGAGGACCTTCTGCGAAGCGTCGACGAACTCTGAACCACCCGTCCCACCCGTTCCATCCGCGCCGTCCGGCGCCATCCCGTCCCATCCGTCCTGGTCACCCACGGAGTCGCCATGACCACCGCCACCGTGCACGGCATCGACGATGCCGTGCGACTGAGGAACGTCTGCCGTGGCTACGGCAACGAGCGCAACCGGGTCGTCGCCCTCGACGACGTGTCGGTGGGCTTCGGCCGCAGCACCTTCACCGCGGTGATGGGCCCGTCCGGCTCCGGCAAGACCACACTGCTGCAGTGCGCCGCCGGGCTGGACCGGCCGGACTCCGGCTCAGTCTCGCTGGACGGCATGGAACTCGCCGGGCTCAGCGAGAAGGAGCTCACCAGGCTCCGCCGGGACCGGATCGGCTTCATCTTCCAGGCCTTCAACCTGCTGCCCGCGCTGAGCGTGGCCGACAAC
This sequence comes from Kitasatospora sp. NPDC001225, assembly GCF_053597855.1. NCBI lineage: Bacteria > Bacillati > Actinomycetota > Actinomycetes > Kitasatosporales > Streptomycetaceae > Kitasatospora > Kitasatospora sp. NPDC001225. Next base: position 9,548 of record NZ_JBSFJC010000170.1, on the reverse strand, counting down.
GTGGCCCTGCCGCTGCGGCTGGCCGGGCGCCGGCCCGGCCGGGAGAGCGTCGAGCGGGTGCTGGAGCAGGTCGGCCTCGGCGCGCGCAGCAACCACCGGCCCGGCGAGCTGTCCGGCGGCCAGCAGCAGCGGGTCGCCATCGCCCGGGCCCTGATCACCCGGCCCGCGGTGCTCTTCGGCGACGAGCCGACCGGCGCGCTGGACACCCGCACCGCGGTGGAGATCCTGCGGCTGCTGCGCCAGGCCGTCCACAACGACGGGCAGACCGCCGTCATGGTCACCCACGACCCGGTCGCCGCCTCCTACGCCGACCGGGTGCTGTTCCTGGCCGACGGGCGGATCGTCGACGAGCTGAGCGGCGCCTCGGCCGACACCATCGCCGAGCGGATGACCCGGCTCGGCGCCTGGGGCGACAGCTCCGACGGCTCCGGCGCGGCGGTCGCCTCCGGCACCCCCGTCGCCCGCGGCGGAGAGGCGGCCCGCTGATGTTCGCCCTGGCCCTGCAGACCCTGCGGTTCCGCAGGACGAGCTTCATCGCCTCCACCGTCGCGCTGTTCTTCGGCGCGGTGATCCTCACCGCCTGCGGCGGCCTGATGGAGACCGGCATCCGCCACCGGGTGCCCCCGTTCGCGGCCGTCCCGCCGGGCACCCAGCAGGCGGCCAGCCGGCTGATCTCGATGTCCGCGGTGTTCGGCGGGATCGCCGCGATGGTCACCGTCTTCATCGTCGGCTCCACGCTGGCCCTGGTGGTCCAGCAGCGGCTCGGCGAGATGGCGCTGCTGCGCGCGATCGGCACCCTGCCCGGCCAGCTCCGCCGGATGATCGTGGTGGAGACCCTGGTCGTCGCGCTCGTCGCCGTCGCCCTCGCCCTCGTCCCGGGCTACCTCGCGGGCGGGTGGATGCTGGAGCAGATCGCGGCCAGCGGCGTGGTCACGAAGGGGATCACCTACCACGCCGGCTGGATCCCGATGGTCACCGCGGGCGGCACCTCGATGCTCGCCGCGCTGACCGCGGCCTTCATCGCCTCCCGGCGGGCGGCGCTCTCCCGGCCCGCCGACGCGCTCGCCGAGTCCCGCCTCCAGCACCGCTGGCTGAGCGGCCCGCGGCTGGCCTTCGCGGTGCTCTGCCTGGCCGGCGGCACCGCGCTGGCGGTGGTCACCGGCACCGTGATGAACGGCGAGGTCGCCGCCAGTACGGCCGGCCCCTCGGCGATGCTCTGGGCGGGCGGGATCGCCCTGCTCGGCCCCGGGCTGACCAAGGTGCTCACCGGGGTGTTCCACCGCCCGCTGCGCGCGCTGTTCGGCCTGACCGGGGACCTGGCGATGGACAACGCCCGGGCCCGCCGGATCCGGATCGCGGGCGCGGTCAGCCCGGTGATGCTGGCCACCGGGCTGTCCACCGCGCTGATCTACCTCCAGACCACGCTCTCCGCCGGCCAGGGCGGCGACGGGGTCGGCGCCTGGGTGGACTACCTGCTGGCCGGCAGCATCATCGCGTACGCGGTGATCTCCCTGGTCAACACCCTGGTGGTGGCCGCCGCCGAGCGCCGCCGGGAGTTCGCCCTGCAACGGCTGGTCGGCGCCACCCCCGGCCAGATCCTGGCGATGACCGGCATCGAGTCGCTGCTCGTCACCATCGTCGGCACGGTGCTGGGCACCTTCGTCGCCGCGGCCACGCTCGCCCCCTTCCGGATGGCGCTGGACGGCTCCTGGCTGCCCCGCGGACCGGTCTGGATCTACCTCTCGATCGTCGGGTTCGTCGGGGCGCTGACCGCCCTCGCCAGTGTCTCGGCCACCGGCGCCGCCCTGCGGACGCCGCCGGCCGAGGCGCTCGCCACCCTGTGACCGGCCCCGGGCCCGGACCACTCCGGGCCCGCCCGGCCGGCCCCGCCCCACTGCACCCGGGGCGGCAGGAAGGACTCCAACTCGGCGAACTGGTCCGGGTGTCGGGTGACCCACGACCAGTACCCGGGGATCGTGCGGGCGTACTCGCAGTAGTAGCGCCGGAGCGTGGTGAGCAGTCTGCGCTGGATGTCGTCGGTCACCGAGTCGCTGCGCCACACCAGCAGCATGTCGGTGCCCTCGGCGACGGAGACCGGGACGAGGCGCACCTCGCGGGTGACGCCGGTGGGCGGCGTCAGCGCGGCGGCCCGGACGTCCCGGACCCAGTTCATCGCCTCGTGGTGGCCGTCGACGTAGTGCAGCACCTCCAGGTCGGCCCGGCCGACGGCGGCGAACAGCTGCTTCTCGATCGGGTGGAACCAGTGGTCGCGGGTGTAGCGGACCCACCGCAGCGAGGCGAGCTGCGCCGGGCTCACCGCCTCCTGGCCGACCAGGTGGTGGTCGTGCGGGAGCGCCACCCAGACGGGCTCCCGCACGATCACCGTGCTGGCCAGGGCGGGTTCGTCCGCCTCGGCCGAGGCGGCCAGCGCGACCCCGGGCACCATCGCGGCGTGCAGGGCGCCGCGGGACACCTGCGCGATGGCGGCGTCGGGGCTGAGCGTCTCGGTCTGCACCTCCTTGACCGGCAGCGCGGACTTGAGCGCGCTGCGCAGCGACGGCGGCGTCCACTCGGCGTTCCCGAACCGGAACACCTCCGAGAAGTGCGCGGCCGCCTCGGCGATCACCCGGTCCGCGTGCTGGACGAGTTCGGCCAGAATCGGGATGAGCCTTTCCCCCAAGGCGGTCGGAATGGTTCCGGTTCTGGTCCGTACGAACAGCTCGCCGCCCACGGCTCTTTCGATCCGCTTCAATTGTGCGGTGAGGCTCGATTGGGGAAGGCTCAATTGGGCGGCGGCTCTGGAAATGCTGCCCAGCCGGTCGATGGTGGTAACGATCTTGGCATGCCTCAACTCAACGTCCACTGGGCCCCCGTCCGCGATTCCGACTTCCTCGCGTAGCCACCAGGAAAAATCCAAGGCGGTCGCCACGCTAACAGAGTGATCCTTGACCGTCCACAGTCGGAAGCGGCGTGAACGGGCCGGAACGGGACGGGGGTCGGGAGGGGGGAATGCGCGGCGCGGCCGGTGATCGGAAACCGGTATTCCGGGATTTTCCGGAACGGGCATATGCCGAGCGGGATCAGGCCGGTACGGGCCCGGCGAAGTCGAGCACCCGCCGCGGCTCGCCGAGCAGGTCGGCCTGCCGGAGGATCGCCTGGTAGGCGTGGTGCAGCGCGCGGCCGGGCTCCAGCCCCAGGTCGTCGGCGAGCCGGCGGCGGGTGCTGTGGAAGACCTCCAGCGCCTCGGCCTGCCGGCCGTCGCGGTAGAGCGCGAGCATCAACAGCTCGCTCAGGCGCTCCCGTTCGGAGTGCTCGACGGCGAGCTGCCGCAGTTCGGACACCGGGACCCGGGCCGAGTCCACGGCGAGCTTGGCGGCGGTCAGGTCCTCGTACGCGCTGATCCGGCGCTCCTCCAGGTGCGCCGCCCGGATCCGGCAGCGCAGCCCGTCGCAGGAGTCCATCAGGGCGCCGCCGCGCCACAGGCCGAGCGCCTCCTCCAGGGTGGCGATGGCGCGGTCCGGGTCGCGCCGGGCGAGATCGCCGCCCGCGTCGGCGAGCCGCAGGAAACGGTGCGCGTCGATCGCGTCCGTCGGGACGTCGAGGAGATAGCCGCCGTTGGCGGTGCGGAGGGTTTCGTCGCCCTTGCGGCCGGTCACGGATTCCAGCAGCCGGCGCAGTCGGCCGACATTCGCCTGGAGGGCGTTGCGGGCATTGGCCATCGGCTGGTCGCCCCATAACTCGTCCACGATCTCGTCGAACGGGACCGGGATCCCCGGTGAGGTCGCCAGCAGGGTCAGCACGACGCTGGTCCGCTTCGACGCCATGGTGTAGTGCACGTTCTCGTGCGACAGGAGCAGCGGACCGAGAAGCTTGATTTCCACAGCAGCACCCCATGATTTTCCGAGCCGTCCAGGTGAGTCTGCGCGACGCCGGTGCGGACCGGGAGATACCAGCCGGGCGGGGCGGCCGGGGGCGGATGGTATGACACGCCCTGTGCATGACACCCGGAGGGGCGCCGGATCGACGGGGGAGCGATCCGGCGCCCGGCTCGGAGGCGGGGGTGCGGCCTCGCCGCGCCACCCGGGACGGGCCGACGGGGACGCACCGTGACGGCGAGCCCGTATATGTCGACCTGTCAGAAGAATGCTACAGGTGGCGGGTTGAGCTGTCCATGGGAAGTCGGAGGTGCGGCTACGACTGCCCGGCGCCCCGGCCGTAGCGGTCCAGCTCGTGGAAGAAGCCGTCCACGACGGCGAGTTCACCCCGCGCGGCCAGCGCGTCGTAGACGTACCGGCCGACCGCGAGGTCGAGTACGCCGAGCCCGAACGGCGAGAACACCACCGGCCGGTCGGTCGGCACCCGGACCTTTCCGGCCATCACCTCGTGGAGCGTGCCGTCGATGAAGTCCCGGTTGCCGGTGAGCTGTTCGGTCAGGTGCGGGGAGGTCTCGGCCTTCAGGCAGTGCTCGACGTCGTCCAGCACGTTGGCCGAGGCGAGCAGCACCTCGGGCGCCAGGTCGCGCAGCGAGACGTTGAGCACCACCGGGTTGTGGGAGAACCACGAGGGGTCGGTGAGGTGCGGCTTCGCGGCGACGGTCGCCAGGACCACCAGGTCCGAGGCGCGGACCAGCTCCTCGGCGCTCCCGTGCACGGTGATCCGGGGCGAGGCGCCGGCCTGCTCCCGGTCGGCCCGCTCCGGGTCCGCGCGCTCCAGGTAGGAGCGGAAGCCGGCCGCGTGCTCGGCGGACAGGTCGTGCACCCCGACCTCGTCGAACTCCCAGCCGGTGCGGGCCAGATAGGTGTGGATGTGCCGGGCGATCAGCCCGGTGCCGATGAAGCCGACCCGCCGCGGCCGGGGCCGGCCGGCGGAGAGCCGGTCGGCCGCGAGCGCGGCCGAGGCGGCGGTGCGGGCGGCGCTGATGATCGAGCTCTCCAGGCAGGCGATCGGGTAGCCGGTCGCGGGGTCGTTGAGCACCAGCACCGCGGAGGCCCGGGGGAGGCCCGCGGCCACGTTCTCCGGGAAGCTGGAGATCCACTTGATCCCGTCGACCGGCGTGCCGCCGCCCACCGAGGCCGGCAGCGCGATGATGCGCGAGCTGGGCCGGTCCGGGAAGCGCAGGAAGTACGACGGCGGGTTGACCGTGTCCCCCTCGCCGTGCACCCGGTAGGTCGCCGCGACCAGGTCGACGGTCTGCTTCTCGTTGCCGGACAGCACGCCGTGCACCTGCGCGCCGGGGACGACGGCGAACTGCGGGATCTGCCTCTGCTGCGTCATGAGTGGCTCCGTCTCGGGGGAGATCTGGCCACAGCAGTGTGGCTGACCTGCGCTGACACCGCGCTGATGACCCGTCAGGCGTTCGAATGGTCCGACAGGTACGGGTCAACCCGACCTGCGACTTTCGACCAGTGCCAAATGACCTGGTCGGACCTTACGAGGATGCCTAGAGTCACTCTCTGGTGGCGCCGCCCTCAGCTTCTACCAGCGGGGTGACGACCGACGGCGCCACCTCGGCCGGTATCCGGCACCTCCCCTGCCGGAAACACGTGGACCACCGAAGAGGAGTCACCAGTGCTCGACCGGGTTGTGATCGTAGGCGGCGGAACAGCGGGTTGGATGACGGCTTCGTACCTGAAGGCCGCGTTCGAGGACCGGGTGGACATCACCCTCGTGGAATCCGGCAACATCTCCACCGTGGGCGTCGGCGAGGCCACCTTCAGCGACATCCGCCACTTCTTCGAGTTCCTCGGACTCAAGGAGAAGGACTGGATGCCGGCCTGCAACGCGACGTACAAGCTCGCCGTCCGCTTCGAGGACTGGCGCGAGCCCGGCCACTACTTCTACCACCCGTTCGAGCAGATGCGCTCGGTCAACGGCTTCCCGCTCACCGACTGGTGGCTCAAGCAGGGGCCGACCAGCCGGTTCGACAAGGACTGCTTCGTGATGGCCTCGGTCATCGACGCCGGCCTCAGCCCCCGCCACCTCGACGGCGCCCTCATCGACCAGCCCTTCGACGAGGGCGCGGACGAGATGCAGGGCCTCACCATGTCCGAGCACCAGGGCAAGACCCAGTTCCCGTACGCCTACCAGTTCGAGGCCGCGCTGCTCGCCAAGTACCTGACGCAGTACGCCACCGACAGAGGCGTCAAGCGCATCGTCGACGACGTCCAGGACGTCCGGCTCGACGACCGCGGCTGGATCAGCGGACTGCGCACCGCCGAGCACGGCGAGCTCACCGGCGACCTCTTCATCGACTGCACCGGCTTCCGCGGGCTGCTGCTGAACAAGGCGCTGGAGGAGCCGTTCATCTCCTACCAGGACACCCTGCCCAACGACAGCGCCGTCGCCCTCCAGGTGCCGATGGACATGGCGAAGCGCGGCGTGCTGCCCTGCACCACCGCGACCGCCCAGGACGCCGGCTGGATCTGGACGATCCCGCTGATGGGCCGGGTCGGCACCGGGTACGTCTACGCGAAGGACTACCTCTCGCCGGAGGAGGCCGAGCGGACCCTGCGCGCCTTCGTCGGCCCCGCCGCCGCCGACGTCGAGGCCAACCACATCCGGATGCGGATCGGCCGCAGCCGCAACTCCTGGTCCCGCAACTGCGTGGCCGTCGGCCTCGCCAGCGGCTTCGTGGAGCCGCTGGAGTCCACCGGGATCTTCTTCATCCACCACGCCATCGAGCAACTGGTCAAGTACTTCCCGGCGCAGGACTGGAACCCGGTCCGGCGCGACCTCTACAACCGGGCCGTCGCCCACGTCATGGACGGGGTACGGGAGTTCCTGGTCCTGCACTACGTCGCCGCCAAGCGCACCGACACCCAGTACTGGCGGGACACCAAGACCCGGAAGATCCCCGACTCGCTGGCCGAGCGGCTCGAACTCTGGAAGGCCCAACTCCCGGACTCCGAAACGGTCTTCCCCTACTACCACGGCCTGCCGCCGTACTCCTACATGAGCGTCCTGCTGGGCATGGGCGGCATCGAGGTGGCGCACTCCCCGGCCCTGGACCTCTCCGACGGCGCCGCCGCGGAACGGGAGTTCGCCCAGATCCGGGAGAAGACCGAACGGCTCGTCGCGACGCTGCCCAAGGCGTACGACTACTTCGCCCGGATGCGCTGACCACGATCCCGGGAAAGGGGCCCGTTCGTCATGGACGTCCTCCAGCTCCTGACACGCGTCGTGCACGCGGCCGCCGTCCTCGGCGTCGTGCTGCTGATCGCCGTGGCGGGCAGGAGAGTCGCGCGCCGTCTCCGGCAGCCGGAGGTGATCGGGGAGATCACGGGGGGCCTGCTGGCCGGGCCCGCCGTGATCGCCCTGGCCGGCCGGCCCGCCTTCGACACCGTGCTGCCGGGGCCGGTGTTCGACCTCGTCAAGACCGTCGCCGAGGCCGCCCTGGTGCTCTTCCTGGTCGGCCTCGCCCACAAACTGCGCCGCGGCCGGGACCGGCTGCCCCGGCGCGCCACCACCTGGATCACCGTCGGGGCGCTGGTGCCGCCGCTGGCCACCGGCGGCCTGCTGGTCGGGCTGATCGCCCTCACCGGCGACCGGGCGGCCCGCGGCGGCGCCCCGCTGCCGGCCTTCCTCCTGATGGTCGCGGTCACCATGGCCATCACCGCCGTCCCGGTGATGGCCCGCATCCTGGCCGACCGCGGGATGAGCGACGGCGTCCCGGGCCGGCTCTCGCTGGCCTCCGCCGTCGTCATCGACGCCTGCGGCTGGCTGCTGCTCTCCCTGGCCATCAGCCTGGGCGCCGGGGACCCGGCACGCTCGCTGCACTCGCTGCGCGCCCTGGCCGTCGGCGTGGTCTGCGCGCTGGCCATCCGCTACGCGCTGGGCACCCGGACCGCGTCCCGGCTCTGCGGCCGCTCGCCCCGGGCGATGGCGGTCCTGGTCGCGGTGGCCGCCCTCGCGGTGGCCTTCGCCATGAAGCACCTCGGCATGACGTCGATCCTCGGCGCGGCACTGGCCGGGCTGGCGGTCCCGCACGACGACGGCGGCCCGTGGACCCGGGTGGTGTCCACGGTCTCCCGGTCGGGGCAGTTCCTGACCCCCGCCTTCTTCGTGGTCACCGGGGTCACCGTGCTCACCGGCGCCTTCTCCGCCACCTCCGGGGTGCTGATCGCCGGCACCGTCCTGCTGGGCTTCCTCGGCAAGGGCCTCGGCGGCTACCTCGGGGCCCGGGTCGGCGGCCAGCCGCCCCGGACCGCCCGGCGGATCGGCGCGCTGATGAACACCCGCGGCCTCACCGAACTGATCGTCCTCCAGGCCGGCTTCGCCTCCGGGGTGCTGCCCGCGCCGCTGGTCCTGGCCCTGGTGGTGATGGCACTGGTCACCACGGCGGCCACCGGGCCGCTGCTGGAGCTGTTCGACCGGATGGAGGGCCGCCCGGCGGCCGAGGGGATCAGCGCGACGGCCATGGCGCCGGTGGAGTCCGTCGAGACAGAAAGCGGTGCGAGATGACCGAGTACGCGGGCGACCGGGCCCGGTTACGGGCCGGGGCCTCCGGGGCGTCCGGAGCCGTGGGGACGGCGGGAGCCACCCCCGACGAGTTCCGGGCCATGATGAGCGGGTTCCCCACGGGCGTGAGCGTGGTGTCCGCCACCGGCCCCGACGGCGCCCCGAGGGGCATGACCTGCTCCGCGGTGTGCAGCGTCTCACTCGACCCGCCCACCCTCCTGGTCTGCCTGCGCGACGGCAGTCCCACGCTCGAAGCGGTCACCGACAGCGGCCTGTTCGCGGTCAACCTGCTGCACGAGGACGCCCAGGGGACCGCCGAACTGTTCGCCTCCGGCAACCCGGACCGGTTCCAGCTGCTCCCCTGGGAGCAGGCCCCGGAGGCGGCCGGCCCGCACCTGGTGCGCGACGCCCACACGGTGGCCGACTGCGACGTGGTGCTGGCCCAGCGGGTCGGCGACCACGTCACCGTCTACGGCGAGATCCGCCGGGTCGTACGGCGCCACCACCCGCGGCCGCTGCTGTACGGGCTGCGCCAGTTCCGGGCCTGGCCGCGGAGCTGATCCCGGAACGGCGGGAAGGGCGAGGACCCCCGGCACCGGACGGCGGCCGGGGGTCCAGCCCGCTGTGCCTACGAGGCGAGCAGGTGCGAGGCGCTCCGCGGCCGGGCCCCGCGGGCCGGCCGCTCGGACCGGTCGCAGCCCGTCGCCGCCGGCCGTACCGGCCCGCCGTCCAGCAGCGCCATCCCGAGCGGCGTCACCGAGTGCAGCACGGTGTTGCGCACCCGGCGGGTGGTGATCAGCCCGCTCCGGCGCAGCACCGCCGCGTGCTGGCTGGCGCTGGCCGCCGAGATGCCCAGCCGGTCGGCGAGCTGGCTGGTCGTGCAACTCGCCCGCAGCGTACGGAGGGCGGCGGCCCGGGTCTGGCCCACCAGGGCGCCGAGCGGCCGCGAGCCGCTGTCCCGCTCCTGCCACAGCTGGGCCCCCTTGCGGGCGTGCGGCGGGGCCGCGAACACCAGCACCACCTGCGCGTCCGGCCCCTCGGCGTCGATCGCCAGGCCCGGCCGGTGGTTGAGGAACACAGAGGGGGTGAGC
>NZ_JBSFJC010000169.1:0-14611 GCF_053597855.1 Kitasatospora sp. NPDC001225 | reverse complement strand
GCCGGCGTCCGTCGGAACGGACGCCGGCACCGTCGTGTGCGCGGGGGCCCGGCAACCGGCGCCGGGGCGCCGCCGTGCCGGGCGGGGGAGGACGGGTCAGCGGGCCTTGGCGGCCTTGCCCTCCTTGGCGGCCTGGGCGGCGGCCTCCTTCTCGTGCTTCTCCTTGATCCGGGCGGTCTCCTTGCGGACGTCCACCTGGTTGGCGCGCTCGTGCTGGAGCCAGAGCGGGTTCTCGGCCTTGACCGCCTCGATCTGCTCGGTGGTGAGCGCCTCGGTCACGCCGCCGCGGGCCAGGCCGGAGATGGAGATGCCGAGCTTGGCGGCGACCACCGGGCGCGGGTGCGGGCCGTTCTTGCGCAGGTCCTGGAGCCACTGCGGCGGCTCGGCCTGCAGCGCGCTGAGCTCCTCGCGGGAGACCACGCCCTCCTGGAAGCCGGTCGGCGCCGCGTCGAGGTAGATCCCCAGCTTCTTGGCCGCGGTGGCCGGCTTCATGGTCTGGCTGGTCTTCTGCTTGAGCGATGTCATGGTGACAAGGGTAAGGGAGTGCGCGGGCGCTCCCGGTCACGGTCGGTAGCCTTGCCTTGTGACAGACATGCAGGTGAACCCGTCCTTCCGGCTCGTGTACGTCCCGGGCGTGACCCCCGGCAAATGGGTCCGGGTCTGGAGCGAGCGGCTCCCGGACGTGCCGCTGGACCTCCTCGCGGTCCCGTTCGGCGACGGCGAGCGCACGCTGCGCGAGGGCGGCGCGGACGCCGGGCTGGTCCGGCTGCCGGTCGACAAGGACGTGCTGAGCGCGATCCCGCTCTACAGCGAGACCACCGTCGTGGTCTTCCCCAAGGACCACTGGCTCGCCGCCGCCGAGGAGGTCGCGCTGGACGACCTGGCCGAGGAGGTGGTCTTCCACCCGCTCGACGACACCCTCGGCTTCACCGCCGACACCCTGCCCGGGCGGCCCGCCATCGCGCGTCCGGACAGCACGGAGGACGCGATCGAGCTGGTCGCGGCGAACGTCGGCGTGCTCCTGGTGCCGCAGTCGCTGGCCCGGCTGCATCACCGCCGGGACCTCACCTACCGGCCGGTGGTGGAGGCGCCGCAGTCCCAGGTGGCGCTGGCCTGGCCGCAGGAGCGGACGACGGACCTGGTGGAGGAGTTCATCGGGATCGTCCGCGGCCGTACGGTCAACAGCTCGCGCGGGCGCGGGGCCGGGCAGGCGGCGCCCGAGGCGCAGCCGAAGAAGGCGGCGGCCGGCCGGGGCAAGCCGCAGCCGCAGAAGTCCGGCGGGCAGAAGGGCGGCGCGCAGAAGGCGGGTGGCCAGAAGGCGGGCGGGCAGAAGTCCGGTGGACAGCGCGCGGGGGCGCCGAAGGCCGGGGGTGCCAAGGCCGGCGGGCGGGGCGCGGCGGCCCGGCGCGGCAGGCCCAAGCGGTGACCGTGGCGTAGCGTCTGCCCCGTTCGCTTGTGGTCGAGCGGGAGGAGCGGGGCAGTGTGGCACGACCTGATGGCCGTCCAGATTCCGATCGTGGAGAAGGTCCTCCGTACGGTCGCCGTCTACGTGCTGATCCTGGTGCTGTTCCGGCTGGCCGGGAAACGCGGGCTGGCGGGGCTGAACACCTTCGACATGGTGGTCGTCTTCCTGCTCTCCAACGTGGTGCAGAACGCCATCATCGGCAACGACAACAGCCTGCTCGGCGGCGCGATCGGGGCGGTCACGCTGGTCGCGGTGAACGCCGGCGTCACCCGCTGGCTCGCCCGCGACCCGAAGGCCGCCCGGCTCCTGGAGGGCAGGCCCACCACCGTGGTGAAGGACGGCAAGCTGGTCGAGGGCGCGCTGCACAGCCTGGCGCTGCGCCCGTCGGAGCTGGAGCACGCCATCCGGATCCAGAACGGCGACAAGGTCGGCGACGTCGCCCGCGCCCGGCTGGAGCCGGACGGGCAGCTGCTGGTGGCCCTCAAGCACGGCGAGCAGAGCGCCACCCGCGCCGACGTCGAGGACCTGCGGCGCCGGCTGGCGGAGATCGAGCGGCTGCTCACCGCGATCGCCGCCGACCGGCGCCCGCCGGGCTGACGCGGGCTCGCGCTCGGGCACGGGTCCAGGCTCAGAGCCGGGCCCGGGCGCGGGTTCAGGCCCGGCTGCCGGCCCAGACCAGGCGCCCGGTCGACGCCGTGATGCGGTAGTCGGCCTCCGCACCGGGCCGGGCGTAGGCCTCGACCCGGCGGCACACCACGAAGGCCGGTTCCCGCTCCGACTCCAGGACCAGGTAGTAGTGCCCCGCGCCGGAGAGCTCGCCCGGGCCGCCGTCGGAGAACTCCCGGATGCTCTTGCGCTCCTCGGGGGTGGCGGAACGGATCGTCAGCGTGGGGTAGTGGGTGTGGAGCTTCATCGCCCGCACCGTCTCGAAGACGATGTCGAGGGTCTCCGGCTCCTGCCCGCCCGCCTGGCTGCGCAGCACCAGTTCCTTGTGGCCGATGCCGTAGTGCCAGAGCTGGAAGGAGCGGGGGCTGTGGAAGGGGGTCTTCGCACTCCTGGTCATCCGGGCATGATCACCGGTCGGCCGGCGCCGGGGCAAGGGTTTCGGCGCGCCGGCGGCGGGCGGCGGTGAGGGCCACGCCGGCGGCCAGGGCGAAGCCGAGGGCGGCGGAGAGCAGGTGGCCGACGGTGGTGAAGGGCGGGAGGGGGCCGGGCCATTCGCCGTCGCCGGAGAGCGGCCAGGCGAGGACGAAGGCGGCCCAGGGCAGCCGGGCCCAGCGGGGCAGGGCGAGGACGGCGAGGGCGAGGACGGTCTGGGCGCCGTAGCTGATGCCGTAGTCCGAGGCCTGGCGCACGCTCTCCGGGTACCAGCCGTGCCGCAGGGCGAACACGATCACCGCGGCGGTGAGCAGGGTGGCGCCGATGTGCCCGCCGAGGAGGACGGCGGCGGCGCGCGGGCTGCCGAAGCGGCGCTCGGTCCAGGCGAGGCAGCAGCCGATGCCGAGGCCGAGGGTGATCAGGGTGCCGCCGAAGCCGGTGGAGAGGATCTCGGTGAGGGTGCCGTCGAACAGCAGCGCGCTGCCGAACAGGGCGGTGACCGGGTGGTCGTGGAGGTTGTCGAGGTTGGTGCTGATGTGGTCGCGGAGCGCGTCCGCCCGGTCCGGGGCGAGCAGGTTCCCGACCCAGACGTTCCCGAGCAGGAGCAGGAGGACGTAGCCGAGGGTCAGCGGCGAGCGGCGCGGGTACGTCCGGACGGCGCGGAGCAGCCCGGTCAGGAGCCCCGATGGGGTGGGTGCGTTCATGGTCTGGTGGTGTCCCGGTCGAGCGGTGTGGTCCGCGGTCGGCGTCCGTGCGGCCGGCCCTGCCGGGACAGTACCGAAGCCCGGTGGGGCTCCGGTCAGCGGACCCGGCGGGTCAGCGTCGCGGTGAAGGGCCGGGGCACGAGGGAGGAGCCGCGGACGGGGCGGACGGGCCGGCCGGGGGTGGGGGCGATGGTCCAGCGGGCGGCGATGGTGGCGATGGCGAGGACGGCCTCGGTGGTGCCGAAGGCGTCGCCGATGCAGCGGCGGGCGCCGAGGCCGAAGGGCGCGTAGGTGCCGGGGGCGGGGCGGGCGGTGGTGAGCCAGCGGTCGGGGTCGAAGCGGTCGGGGCGGGGGAACAGGTCGGGCCGGCGGTGCAGCAGGTACGGGCTGTACAGCAGGGTGGCGCCGGCCGGGACGCGGTGGCCGCCGAGCTCGGTGTCGGTGGTGGCGGTGCGGCTGAGGATCCACGGCGGCGGGTAGAGCCGCAGGGTCTCGCTGACGATCCGGGCGGTGAGCGGCAGGGAGGGCAGGTCCTCGTGGCGGGCGGGCCGGCCGTCCAGGACGGTGTCGAGCTCGGCGTGCAGGCGGGTCCGGACGGCCGGGTTGGCGGCGAGCAGTGTCCAGGCCCAGGAGAGGGTGGCGGCGGTGGTCTCCATGCCGGCCAGCAGGAAGGTGACCACCTGCTCGTGGACCTCGGTGTCGGACAGGCCCCGGCCGTCCTCGTCCGTGGCGGCGAGCAGCGTGGAGAGCAGGTCCTGCCGGTCGGTACCGGTGGCGCGGTGTTCGGCGATCAGCCGCCGGGTGATCTCCCGCAGGTCCTGCTGGGCGCGGCGGAAGCGGCGGTTGCCGGGGGTGGGGAGGCGGTCGGCGCCGGGCAGCGGCAGCATCAGCCGCCGGCCGACGCCGCGGGTCACGATGTCCATGCTCCGGTGCACCGGCAGCGAGCCGGCCCGCTCGTGCGCGGCGAACAGGCAGCGGGCGGTGACGGCGGTGGAGAGGCGGTACATCGCGGCGGGGACGTCGATCACGTCGCCGTCGTGCCAGCGGGCGGTGGCGCCGGCGATCTCCTCGATCATCAGCGCGGCGTAGCCGGGCAGCCGGTCGCGGTGGAACGCGGGCTGCAGCATGCGCCGTTGGCGCCGGTGGGCGGCGGCGGGGCAGGTGGCGAGGCCGTTGCCGAAGACCTCCCGGGCCTTGTCGAGGAGGGGCCCGCCCTTGTCGAAGGTCTGGTCGTCGGTGAGCATCCGGCGGACCAGCTCGGGGTGGCAGACCACGTACGCGCGGAGCGGGCCGAGCCGCAGCCGGACGAGGTCGCCGTGGGCGGGCAGGCCGGCGACGAACTCGTGGGGGTGGTGGAGGAGGGCGGGGGCGTGGCCGAGCAGAGGGAGGCCGCCGGGGGCGGTGGCCGCGGTGAACCGGGTGGTCGGGAAGAACGGGGTCGGCACGGGCGTCACCTTGGTTGGGGCGGGAGGACCGGGACGAATCGCGAACGTGATCTTTCCCGGCGGTGTGCGGCGAAACGATCGTGGACCGGCGGACGGGGTGAACGCGGGGGCGCGGGGCGAACGATCGTGCGCCCTCGCTGTCTTGACGGCTCGTCCGCCCGTGAGCGGGCGCCCCGGGCCGCAGGGCGTCGCCGGGTGGGCCTACACTCGGAGCCCAGTGAGATTACCGGTCAGTAGAACCGGGCAGGTACGAGCAGCCGGTGCGATGGTCGGACGGCGGAACGTCCGGCGGGGAGTGGGGGGTTCGGATGACCGACGAGCGGGTCCACGCGTTCGCCGACGACGCCCTGGGCGCCCACGACGCGGTGGCGCTCGCCGCGCTGGTCCGGGCCGGTACGGTCAACCCCCGGGAGCTGGTCGGCGCGGCCGTCGACCGGGCCGCCCGGGTGGACGGCGCGCTGCTGCCCGTCGCCCACGCTTCGTACGACAGGCCGCGGATCAGCCGGGAGGGCATCGGCGGTCCGCTCTGGGGCGTGCCGACCTACCTCAAGGACAACGTGGACCTGCGCGGCCTGCCGACCGGGATGGGCAGCGAGGCCTTCCCCGCCCGCCCGGCCCGCCGCAACGCGCGCTTCACCGACCAGTTCCTCGCCACCGGCCTGGCCGTCCTCGGCAAGACCCGGCTGCCCGAGTTCGGCCTCAACGCCTCCACCGAGTTCGCCACCGCCCAGCCGGTGCGCAACCCGTGGAAGCCCTCGCACTCGGCCGGCGCCTCCTCGGGCGGCGCGGCCGCCCTGGTGGCCTCCGGCGTGGTGCCGATCGCCCACGCCAACGACGGCGGCGGCTCGATCCGCATCCCGGCGGCCTGCTGCGGGCTGGTCGGCCTCAAGCCCACCCGGGGCCGGCTGGTCACCAACGCCCAGAGCGGCAAACTGCCGATCGACCTGGTCACCGACGGCGTGCTGACCCGCTCGGTGCGCGACACCGCCGCCTTCCTCGCCGCCGCCGAGCGGCACCGGAGCAACCCCGCGCTGCCCCCGCTCGGCCTGGTCGAAGGGCCCGGCGAGCGGCGGCTGCGGATCGGCCTGGTGGTGGACTCGCCGACCGCCAGGACCGACGGGCCGACCCGGCGGGTGGTCGAGGAGACCGCCGCCCGGCTGGAGGCGATGGGCCACCTGGTCGAGCCCGCCGCACTGCCCTTCGGCGAGGAGTTCTCCCGCGACTTCGTCAGCTACTGGGGCTACATCGCCTGGGCCGTCGCGGCCACCGGCCGGCTGCTGATCGACCCGGGCTTCCGGGCCGGGAGGCTGGACGGCCTGACCACCGGGCTGCGCCGCCGGTTCCAGGCCGAGTTCCCGCGGACCCCCGGCGTGCTGCGGAGGCTGCGCCGGGCCGAGGGCGTGTACGCGCGGATCTTCCGCACCCACGACGTGATCCTCTCCCCGGTGCTCGCCCACACCACCCCGCCGATCGGGCACCTGAGCCCGAACGTGGACTTCGACGAGCTGATGGACCGGCTGGCGCGCTACGTGGCCTTCACCCCGGTCAACAACGTGGCCGGCGGCCCGGGCATCGCCCTGCCGGCGGGCTCCGCGCCCGGCGGGCTGCCGGTCGGGGTGCACCTGTCGGCGGCGCACGGGCAGGAGCGGCTGCTGCTGGAGCTGGCCTTCGCGCTGGAGGCGGACCGGCCCTGGCGGCGGATCCAGGACTGAGCGGGCCGGTCCGGGGCCCGGTCGGCCGTTCGGCGACGGCGGCGTTCGGAGTGGCGGCGCCCAAGACCCCGGTGCTCAGGACCCCGGCGCTCAGGACCCCGGCGCTCCGGGCGGTGACACGTTCCGGGCGGTGACGCTCAGGGCAGCGGCGCCGCCACCGCCCGGGCCGCGCGCACCTCGTGGTGCAGCCGGGCGAGCGCGCAGTCCGGCGACAGCGCGTCCGGCCGCGCCTCCGGCAGCCGCTCGCCGGTGCGCAGCGCCTCGGCCAGGTCGGCCAGCTCCCGGGTGACGGCGGCGACCTCGGCGGTGGTCGGCACCGGCGCGCCGTGCTCGATCCGCACCCGGGTGGCGGTGGTGGTGTCCACGATCCGCTCGACCGCGATCACCACCGGCCACCACGCCCGCGCCCGGGCCCCGACCGGCGGCGGCTCGGTGAGGGCCCGCTGGAACTCGCTGCGCACGGCGGACAGGTCCCGGTAGAGCCGCCGCCGGTAGCGGGCGCGGGCGGCCGGTTCGTCCGGTCCGGGGCCGGTGGCGAAGGCCAGCGACACGTACGAGGCGGTGTCCTGGACGGCGTCGGCGAGGCGGTCGCCGATCCGGGTGTGCCAGGACTCCGGCCACAGCAGGTAGCCGGCCAGCAGGGAGATCCCGCAGCCGATCAGCGAGTCGTAGAGCCGGGGCAGCACCAGGTGGAAGCCCTGGTGGTTGAGCAGGTCGGAGAGCAGCAGGATGACCGGGGTGATGGCCGCGGTCTGGAAGGCGTACCCCTTGGCGGAGAGCACCGGGATCAGCGTCGCCAGCACCGCCATCACGGGGACGTCCCACCAGCCGTGCGGTACCTCGGCCAGGACCGGGATGGCGATCAGCAGCCCGGCCGCGGTGCCGAACGCGCGCAGCACCGCGCGGGAGAACACCGAGCCGAAGTCGGGCTTCATCACGAAGGTCACGGTCAGCGCCACCCAGTACGAGCGGGGCACCGCGATCACCGAGACCAGCACCTGCGCCAGCCCGATGCACAGCGCCAGCCGCAGCCCGTACCGCCATGACGCGCCGGACAGCAGCAGCGCCCTGGCCGCCCGCCGGGTCCGCACCGCGAGGCGGGCCGGCCGGCCGAGCCGGTCGTCGGCGGCGTACGGGTCGGGCGAGGCCTCGTACGCCACGGTGGCGGCGTGCTCGATCGCCTCGACCAGGGCGCGGGTGGACGGCCCGGCGGGGCTCGGCAGGGCGAGGGCCGGCGCCGGGCCGGCGCGGTCCCGCTCGACGGCGTCGGCGAGCGCGCGGACGGCGGCCGGGTAGTCGGCCGGCAGCGGGCCGAACTCGGGCGGGCGCAGCTGGGCCGCGGGGGCCGCCTCGACCACCGGGATCAGCGCGTTGAGTTGGGCGAGCAGCCGCGCCAGGGTGGGTGAGCGGCCGTGCCGGCGGGCGCGCCGGGCGAGCAGCAGGTCGTAGGACTGGTTGAGCGACTGGGTGAGCGCGTGGCGGCGGCCGTCGTACTCCGGTGTGCCGGCGGCCTCCAGCAGGTCGGCGGCCGCCCGGTAGGTGCCGGCCACCACCGCCCGCTCGGGGACGCCCAGCCGCAGCGGCCAGGCGAGCAGGGTCAGGGTGAGCACCACCAGGCCGCCGAGCAGCAGCAGGGCGGGCGGCAGCCACCACGGGGAGGGCAGCGGCAGGCCGGCCCCGACCACCGCGTTGAGCAGCAGGAGCAGTCCGGAGACGGAGGCGACCGCGCCGATCGAGGAGATCATGCCGGAGACCAGCGCGACGACGGTCACCGTCACGACGGCCGTCCAGCCGGTGCCGAACACCAGGGTGCCGAACAGCATCCCGAGGGCGCCGAACAGCTGGGGCACGGCGATGTTGAACACCCGCATCCGGTAGGCGTCGGCGGTGTCCCCGATGACTCCGGACAGCGCGCCCATCGACACCAGCGCGCCGTAGCCGGGCCGTCCGGTGGCGGTGCCCACCGCGAGCGGGGCGGCGAGCGCGACGGAGGCGCGGGCGGCCGCCGCCCAGGGGACCGGTGCGGACCGGGGGCGCAGGCCCTCGGTCAGCCACGGGGGAGCCGTCAACGCGCGTGCCATGTGCCCAACGTACGGCGGACCCGGGCGGTTCACCGTTCGCGCTTATGTCAATTCCGGAAACATACCCGCGCTTATGTCAGCCTCCGAAACATAAAGCGAACCCCGAGAGGCGCCGTGAGCTGCGTTGATTTCCCAATCGGTAACCCGCGGGAAAGGGTTGACACCATTAGTTGGTCTAGTCCAACGTATGGGGAGCGCGGTTCGGCAATGGCTGATGCAGGGTGAGCGGCCTTGCCGGACGGACGAGTTGACCCCCTGACGTGGCGCTGTTCCGCGCCCGCGGGCCGAGGGGAGAAGGGCCGTGTGCGGACGGCCTTCCGGTCCGCGCTCGAATTCCCGTTGCGGCCGGTGACCGGCCGCCGACTCGCCGTGCCCGCACCTGGCGTACGAGGAAGCGCTGCGTCGACTACGAACCATGGAGTGACTGCCCATGCCGAGCCCTGCCCCACACTCCGACGGACCCGCGGGGGAATACCTGTACCGGGCCGCGTCGGAGCGCCCCTACTTCAGCGCCGACACCGAGAGCTACCTCGCCCCGACCGCACTGCGCGAGGTCCGCAAGACGCACCCGCTGCGCGTGCTCTCCGAGGAGGACCACGCCTTCTGGCAGGACTACGGCTACGTGGTGGTGAAGCAGGCGATCCCGGCCGAGGCCGCGCGCCGACTGCTCGACTTCGCCTGGGAGTTCCAGGGCCTGTCGCCGGACCGCCCCGAGGACTGGTACCGCGAGCGCGACTACCGCGACGAACTCGACCGGCACCTGCACATCTACGGCTTCGTCGAGGCCTACCACCACCAGCTCATCTGGGACAGCCGCCAGGCGCAGCGCGTCTACGACGCCTTCGTCGACGTGTGGGACTGCGAGGAGCTCTGGGTCACCCTCGACCGGCTCAACCTCAATCCGCCGAACGTCCGCAACCGCGACCGCGCGCTGATCGAGCCCACCGACCGCGGCTTCGACATCGAGCTGCACTGGGACGTCGACACCACCCGGGGCGTGCTGCCGCAGCGCGTCCAGGGCATCATCGCGCTCAACGACACCGCCCCCGACCACGGCGGCTTCCAGTGCGACCCGGAGCTGTTCCGCCGCTTCAACCAGTGGCAGGCCGCCCAGCCGGCCGACCGCGACCCGATCCGCCCGGACGTCGACCGCGCCGAGTACCCGGTCGTCCGGCCCGAGTTGAAGGCCGGTGACCTGCTGATCTGGAACGGCCTGCTCGCCCACGGCGTGGCGCCCAACACCTCCGCGGGCGGGGTGCGCGCGGTGCAGTACCTGTCGATGATGCCCGCGCTGGAGGAGTCCGAGAAGCTGCGCCGCTCCCGGGTGGAGTCCTGGCGCACGCTCGGCACGCCGGACTGGAACCGCACGCTGGTCGGCGACGCCGACCGGCCCGAGGCGCAGCGCTACGGGACCGCCGAACTCACCGAGCTGGGGGAGAAGCTGCTCGGCCTGCGCTCCTGGAGCGGCAAGCCGTTCGACGAACGCGGGGACACGGGGGAGCGGGAATGCGCGACGTCTGCCTGACCCTGCCCACCAACCGCGCGTGCGCGGACACCATCACCGCGATCGGCGCCGAAGCCGCCCACGCCGTACGGCGGTTCGGCGTCCGGGTGCACCTGCTGGTGCTGGACTCCGCCGACCCCGCGACCCGCGCCCGGCACGCCGCGGCCCTCGCCGCTCTGCCGGCCGTCGAGGGCGTGGTCGTCCACCACCTGGACGAGGACGCCCAACGCGCCTTCCTGCGCGAGGCGGTCGAGCGCTCCGGCGCGGCCGACCCGGACCGGCTGCTGCGCCTGATGCTGCCCGACGCCCTCTCCTACGGCGCCTGCACCAACCGGGCGTTCCTGCTGGCCGCCGCGCTCGGCTGCGCGTCGGTGCACCGCCGCGACTCCGACAGCAGCTACCAACTGCTCGACGGCGAACCGGTGTTCCCGATCGAGCACGAGCTGGCCACGCTCGGCCTGAAGGCCGCCGACGCGGCCGCCGCCGTCACCGAGAACCGCCTCGACCCGGCGCACGCGGACAAGCCGGTCGCGCTGGTCGGCGCCTCCTTCGTCGGCGAACTCTCCGTCGACATCGGCGAGATCCGCGAACTCGACCCCGAGGTCTACCACGACGTGGTCGCGCTCTGGGCGCCCACCGGGGCGAGCGAGGAGGAGAAGCGCGAACTCGTCGCCGACTCCTTCACCGGCGGCGGCAGCGAGCCGTTCACCGCCGACCGCGCGGTGCTCGACCTGCCCGACATCTGGCACATCGACATGTGCAACATCGGCCTCCACCACGAGGTGTACGAACGGGTGCCGCTGCCGCCCGCCACCGACACCATCGGCAGCGACTACTTCCTGCACCACCTGGTGCGTGACGCGACCCTGCCGGGCGTCACCCACAACCGCCACATCGTCAACTACTACACCCCGGAGCGCCGCACCGGCCCGGGCTTCACCGCCTACCAGCTGCGCTACGCCAAGTTCCTGCTCTCCATGCTCTACCTCTACCCGGTCTACTCCGACATGGAGACCGCCGGCGGCGCCCTGCTGGACGAGCAGCACCGCGTCCGCCCCGAGGCGATCGCCGACTCCGCCCGTCGCAGCGCCGCGACGGACCGCGCGGAGAACCACCGCAGGCTCGCCGAACTCGACCGCTGCTACCGGCGGCTCGGCGGGAAGTACGCCGACTTCGCGGACCGGTTGGCGCCCCTGCGGGCGCGCCTGCTCGACGAGGCGCAGGCGGACATCGAGGACTTCGCAGCGCTGATCGACGCGTGGGGCCCGCTGGTGCGGGCGGCCAAGGCCACCCCCGCCGACCGGTCGCCGCGCTAGCCGGACGGGGAGCTCACCGTGATACGCCAGACCACCAGCAAGACCAGTACGGCCGCCGGCCACGCCAACGCCCGCGTAGCCGGCCACCCGCCCGCCCACCGCGCCCCGTCCGTCTCCGTGCTGCACACCGAACCACCCCGCGCCGACGAACACGACCGCGGCGCGCTGCGCGCCGCACTCGCCGACGGCACCGACGACCGGATCATCTACGACCTCGACGGCATCGGCCGCCAGTACGCCGCGCTCCGCGCCGAACTGCCCGGCGTGGCCGTCCGGTTCGCCATGAAGGCCTGCCCGGTGGACGAGGTGATGGAGCACCTCGCCGCGCTCGGCTCCGGCTTCGACGCGGCGAGCCCGCAGGAGATCGCCCAGGCGCTGCGCACCGGCGTGCCGCCCGAGCTGATCCACTACGGCAACACCATCAAGTCGGACCGCAACATCGCCGAGGCCTACCGGCTGGGCGTGCGGGATTTCGCCACCGACAGCCTGGAGGACGTCGCGGCGATCGCCGAACACGCCCCCGGCGCAAGGGTGTTCTGCCGGATCGCGACCACCGGCGAGGGCGCCCTGTGGGGCCTGAGCCACAAGTTCGGCTGCTCGCCCGAGGACGCCGTGCGGGTGCTCGACGCCGCCCGGACCGCCGGGCTGGTGCCGTCCGGCCTGTCGGTGCACGTCGGCTCCCAGCAGATGACCGCCGAGGCCTGGACCGCCGCCGTGGACGCGCTGGCCGCCGTGCTGGAGGCGCTCAACTGGCGCGGGATCACGCCGACCCGGATCAACCTCGGCGGCGGCCTGCCCGCCCTCGGCGTCCTCGACCGGGGCGGGCGCCCGCTCGACCCGCCGCTGGACAAGATGTTCGTGGTGATCCGCGAGGGCATGGAACGGCTGCGCGCCGTCAACGCCGGGCCGCTGGAGTTCCTGCTGGAGCCCGGGCGCCACCTGGTCGCCGACCACGGCGCGATCCGCGCCCACGTCTCCCGGCTCACCTCCCGCCACCGCCTCGACGGCACCCGGGAGGACTGGCTCTACCTCAGCTGCGGCAAGTTCAACGGCCTGTACGAGATGGACCAGCTCCAGTACCGGCTGGAGTTCCCCGCCCACCCGGGCGGCCAGTTCGTCAACGCCGTGGTGGCCGGCCCGACCTGCGACAGCGACGACGCGTACGCCCAGGACGGCGGCCGGGTGCGCGTCCCGCGCGCGGTCCGCTCCGGCGACCCGGTCTGGATCCACTCCTGCGGCGCGTACGCCACGGCCTACGCCACCCGCGGGTTCAACGGCTTCGCGCCGCTGCCGTACACCTGCATCGGTGGCGGCGACGGCCGGGACCACCACGGAGGCACCGCATGACCGACGCCCTCGTCGACGCTCCGACCGACCTGCGCATCCGGCTGCTCCGGGAGGAGGACTGGGACGCCGTGGTCGCGCTGGAGGAGCGCGCCTACGCCGCCAGCGGCCTGTCCGAGGGGCGCGAGGCGCTCCGGTCCCGGCACCGCGCCTCGCCGGACACCTGCTTCGTGCTGGAGCACCCGGGCGGCCAGGGCGGCGTGGGCGGGTACCTGCTCGCCCTGCCGTACCCGCTGTTCCGCTGCCCGGACCTCGCCCGCAGCGAGGACGGGCACGGCGCGGGCGAGCGGCCGACCAACATGCACGCGCACGACCTGGTCGTCGCCGAGGAGCTGCGCGGTCGGGGCCTGTCCCTGCGGATGCTGCGGCACCTGGAGGAGACCGCCCGGACGGCCGGCTACCGGAGCGTCTCGCTGGTCGCCGTCCGCGGCTCGCACGTGCTGTGGACCACGCTGGGCTACCGCGCCCGGCCCGAGATCGACCTGCCCGAGAGCTACGGCACCCGGGCGGTCTACATGGCGATGCCGCTGGACCCCGTCCCGTCCCGGCCGCTGCCGCACCCCACCGACCCGACCCCCGGGCCGCACTCCAGAGCCGAAGTGGGCTGATACCGATGTCCCCCGTTCGCGACGACTTCCGCCGGTCCCAAGTGGCCATCGGCGCACTGTTCTTCGTCCTCGGATTCCAGTACGCGACCTGGGTCTCCCGGGTGCCCGCACTCAAGGCCAGGCTCGACCTGGGCGAGGCCCAGATCGGCCTGCTGCTGATGACCTGCGGGGTCGGCGCGGCGGTGTCCTTCCCCCTGGTCGCGGTGCTGATGCGGCGGCTCGGCTCCCGCCTGCTCTCGGTGCTGTCCGCGCTCGCCCTCGGCGTCGTCCTGCTCGCGCTGTCGGTGGTGCCGAACTATCCGGTGACGCTGCTGGTGCTGTTCTTCGACGGCGTCGCGGTCGGCGCCCTGAACGTCGCGATGAACGCCCAGGGCGCCGCGCTGGAGGCCCGCTTCGAGCGGACCACGATGTCCCGGCTGCACGCCACCTTCAGCGCCGGCTCGCTGCTCGCCGCCCTGCTGGCCTCGGGCGTCACCTCCGTCACCGGCACCCTGGCGGCGCACTTCGGGGTGGCCGCCGCGCTGCTCGCGGTGCTGGTCGTGGCCGCCCGGCCGGGGCTGCTGACGGACGGCCCGGCCGCGGCCGCCGAGCCGGAGGAGCGGAAGGAGCGCCGCGGCTTCGTGCTGCCGACCGTCGTGACCCTCTGGATGGGCCTGGCGATGGTGTTCGGCACCGTCACCGAGGGCGCCATGAACGACTGGTCGGCGCTCTACCTCAAGGACTACGTGCAGGCCGGCGCCGGACTCGCCCCGATGGGCATCGCGGTGGTCTCGGTGATGATGGTCTGCGCCCGGATCTTCGCGGACGGCTGGCGCACCCGCTTCGGCGACGGCCGGATCGTGCGCACCGGCAGCCTGCTGGCCGGCCTCGGACTGGCCCTCGCCCTGGCGGTCGGCGGTGTCGTCCCGACCCTGCTCGGGTTCGCCTGCGTCGGCCTCGGCGTGGCCGCGGTGACCCCGTGCGTCTACGTCGCCGCCGCCCGGCAGGGCCCCGACGCGCTCTCCCTGGTCGCCGCCATGGGCACCACCGGCCTGCTGGCCGGCCCCGCCGTGATCGGCTTCATCGCCGGCGCCACCAGCCTGCTCTGGGGCATGGCCGCCGTCGCCGCCTCGGCGGCCGTCGTCTCGCTCTGCGCCACCCGGATCCGCTGGCCCGACCAGGACGCCCCCGCCGCCCCCGCCGAACCCCGGCTCGCCGCCGACGCGACCTGACCCCACCCCCGGACCCTCGCCCGGCACCTCGCGCACCCCCGTCGCGAGGTGCCGGGGCGGGGCCGTGGGGGGGGCGGGGGGCCCGGGGGGCCGCAGTGCCCCCCCCGGGCCGCCCCGCCCCCC
>NZ_JBSFJC010000168.1:0-14835 GCF_053597855.1 Kitasatospora sp. NPDC001225 | reverse complement strand
GTGATTACTACGTTTTTAATTACCGAAAACCACCGTCGCGCGGGCCCCCACCCCGGGGTAATGAAACCCAACCCTCGGGGGGGCGGGGCGGCTTCCTGCCGCCCGGCCCACGGTCCGTCACACCCGTTTTCCCCTGAGGAGTTGTTCCCCACATGAGCAGGAAGAGGTCGGTGCCGAGGCCGACCCGCACCAGAGTGTCCGCGATCATCGCGGGCACGCTGGTCGGGTCGCTGCTGCCGGCACTGCCGCTGGCCGCCGTCACGGCGGCCGCGGAACCGTACACCAAGCCCTCGGCGGTCTCGCCCGAGAAGCCCGTCAAGGGCTCGGACGCGAAGACCAAGGGCCGCAAGGCCGACACCACCGTCAGCACGGTCGACGGCAAGCACGGCGCCCTGCCCGGCGCGGGCAGCGCCACCGTCGACGTCCCCGGCGAGAAGGGCAAGGCGGTCAAGGCCGGCAAGCTGCCCGTCGCCCTCTCCTCCGCCGGCGCGGCGGGCAAGGCGAAGGTCGAGCTGCTCGGCCAGGACGCCGCCGCCAAGGCCGGGATCAACGGCCTGCTGCTGACCGTCTCCGGCGCCGACGAGAACAGCGGCCTGGCCGTCGACTACTCGTCCTTCGCCCAGGCCGCCGGCTCCGGCTTCGGCTCCCGGCTGAAGCTGGTCCGCCTGCCCGAGTGCGCGCTGACCACGCCCGACCTGCCCGAGTGCCGGGTGCAGACCCCGCTGCCGGGCGGCAACGACGTGGCGAGGCAGACCGTCGCCGCGGACGCCCTGACCACGGCCCCGGCCGGGTCGATGCGGCTGGCGTCCGCGCCGGGCGCGATGGTGCTCGCCGCCACGGCCGGCAGCGCCGGTCCGAGCGGCGACTACAAGGCCACGCCGCTGACCCCGGCGTCCTCCTGGTCGACCTCGCTGAACAGCGGGTCGTTCAGCTGGTCGTACGACATGCCGCTGACCACGATGCCGGGCGGCCTCACGCCGAAGCTCGGCCTCACGTACAACTCGGGCAGCATCGACGGCCGGACGGCCAACAGCAACAACCAGGCCTCGTGGGCGGGTGACGGCTTCGAGCTGTCGCCCGGCTTCGTCGAGCGCAGCTACAAGGCCTGCGCCGACGACGGCGCGCCCAAGACCGGCTCCGCCAGCCCCGGCGACCTGTGCTGGGCGACCGACAACGCCACCATCAGCTTCGCGGGGCACTCCGGTGAGCTGATCCCGGTCTCCGGCGACGAGTGGCGGATCAAGGGCGACGACAACACCAAGGTCACCCGCCTGCGCGACACCGGCCGGGGCAACGGCGACAACGACGGCGAGTACTTCCGCGCCACCACCGCCGACGGCAACAACTACTACTTCGGCTACAACCGCCTGCCGAACTGGTCGGTCGGGAAGCCGGAGACCAAGTCCGTCTACACCGTGCCGGTGTTCGGCAACAACGCGGGCGAGCCGTGCAACGGCGCCGACTTCGCGTCCTCGTGGTGCCAGCAGGGCTGGCGGTGGAACCTGGACCTGGTGGTCGACGCCCACGGCAACGACATCACCTACTGGTACACCCCCGAGACCAACAACTACGGCCGCAACCTCAAGGCCTCCGACCGCACGTCGTACGTGCGCGGCGGGCGCCTGGACCACATCGAGTACGGCCAGCAGCAGGGCGACCTCTACTCGGCGACCGTCAAGCCGATGGGCCGGGTCGAGTTCGGCACCGCCGAGCGCTGCCTGGAGAGCAACGCCGCGCTCTGCGACCCCGCGAAGATCGACACCAACCGCCAGTACTGGTACGACACCCCCTGGGACCAGAACTGCGCCGACGGCACCGACTGCACCGGCAGGTACTCGCCGACCTACTTCACCCGCACCCGCCTGACCTCCGTCACCGCCAGGACGCTCCAGGCGGACGGGAGCTACGCCGCCGTCGACACGTGGACCCTGAACCACAAGTGGGGCACCGCCGACTTCGACTACCAGCTGCTGCTGGACTCGATCCAGCACACCGGCTCCTCCGCCGCCCCGGCCATCACCCTGCCCAAGACCGGCTTCGCGTACAAGCAGTTGGCGAACCGGCTCGACAAGGTCGGCGACGGCCGCATGCCGTTCATCAAGCAGCGGCTGGGCACCGTCACCGACGAGCAGGGCGGCCAGATCGACGTCAACTACTCCGCTGCCGCGTGTGACTGGAACGCCCTGCCCACGCCGCAGTCCAACACCACCCGCTGCTTCCCGCAGATGTACCAGCCGTCCAACGACGTGCCGGTGACCACGGAGTGGTTCAACAAGTACGTCGTCGAAGCGGTCATCGCCACCGACCGCACCGGCGGCGCGCCCGACATGGTCACCCACTACAGCTACCTCGGCGACGCCGCCTGGCACTTCGACGACGAGGACGGCCTGACCCCGGCCAAGCTCAAGACCTGGTCCCAGTGGCGCGGCTACGCCCACGCCCGGGTCGAGACCGGCGGCGTCACCGGCATGACCACCCAGGCCGACCACTACTTCCTGCGCGGCATGGACCAGGACCGCGACAACCCCGGTGACAAGAACAGCAAGCGCGGCGTCACCGTGGACGACGGCCAGGGCACCGTCCTGACCGACGACCAGGCCTGGGCCGGCTACGAGTACCGCAGCGAGCAGTACGACAAGCCCGGCGGCGTGATCCTCTCCAAGTCCGTCAGCACGCCGTGGAAGAAGGAGACCGCCAAGCGCTCCAACGACTGGGGCACCACCACCGCCAACCTCACCGGCACCCAGGCGACCCGGTCCTTCACCTCGCTCGACAAGGGCGCCGGAGCCTCCTGGCGCGAGACCCGCACCGCGACCTCGTTCGACGGCTACGGCCGTACGACGCAGACCGAGGACCTGGGCGACGTCGCGGTCGGCACCGACGACACCTGCACCCGCACGACGTACGCGGACAACACCGCGGCCTGGATCCTCACCGGCAGCATCCAGATCGAGATGGTCGCCGCCAACTGCTCGGCGGCCGTGAACCGCGACACCCAGGCGGACGGCACCTCCGCGGTGCTGTCGGACATCCGCACCCGCTACGACGGCCAGGCCTACGGCGCGGCTCCCGTCAAGGGCGACGCCACCACCGTGCACACCCTGAAGTCCCGCTCCGGCAACCGCGCCACCTACCTGGACGGGACGACCCACTACGACGCCTACGGCCGTGCCGACAGCACCACGAAGCTGGCGTCCACCACGGTGTTCGACACCACCGGCGCCACGGGACCGGTGACCACCGCCAGCCCGCTGGCGCAGACCACCACCACCGGCTTCGCCCCGGCGAACGGCCGGCCGACCAAGGTCACCACGACCGGGCCTCCGGTGGTCGCGGGCAACCCCGCCACCGCCATGGTCTCCGTCGCCGACCTCGACCTGCTGCGCGGCCAGACCGTCGACACCGTCGACGCCAACAACCGCCGCACCGACAGCCTGTACGACGCGCTCGGCCGCACCCTCAAGGTCTGGCTGCCGAACCGCTCCAAGTCGACCGGCCAGACCCCGAACCACGAGTTCGGGTACACCGACAACGACGGCCAGATCCGCGTCGTCTCCACCAAGGCGCTCAACGCCGACGGCTCCCAGGCCACCGCGTACACCCTGTACGACGGTCTCGGTCGGGCCCGTCAGACCCAGTCCCCCGGGGACAACGGCGGCCGGGTCCTGACCGACACCTTCTACGACGAGCAGGGGCAGGCCGCACTCGCCTACGCCGGCTACTACGCGACCGGCGCGGCCTCCGGCACCCTGTTCAAGGTCGAGGACGCCACCGGCGTCGAGACCCAGACCGCCGTCGCCTTCGACGGCCTCGGCCGCGTCGTCAAGTCCACCACCCTGGCGGGCAACGGCGTCGGCACCCCGATCGCCACCACGCTCACCGAGTACGGCGGCGACCGGGTCACCGTCACCCCGCCCACCGGCGGCACGCCGGCGACGACCATCACCGACGCCCGCGGCCGGACCAGCGAGATCCGCCAGTACCGCGGGGGCTCCCCCGGCGGCGCCTACGACACCATCCGGTACGGCTACGACCCGGCCGGACACACCACCCAGCTGACGGACCAGTACGGGACGCAGTGGAACTGGACGTACGACCAGCAGGGCCGTCAGGTCAAGACCGTCGACCCCGACTCCGGCACCTCGGTCAAGACCTACGACGACCGCGGCCGGCTGGCCACCAGCCGGGACGGCAACAACCAGACCCTGGCGTACACCTACGACAACCTCGACCGGCAGACCGAGCTGCGCTCCGGCTCCGTGTCGGGCCCGCTGCTCACCTCGCAGACCTGGGACCCGTCCGGCAACAAGGGCCTGATCTCCTCGGCGACCCGGTACGCGACCGTCGGCGGCACCACCTACCCGTACACGACCACCTGGTCGCTGTACGACGCGCTGGGCCGCCCGACCCGCAGCACGCTCAATGTGCCGTCCGTCCCCGGCCAGGAGGCCCTCGCCGGGAACTACGTCAGCGGCACGATCTACCGGCTCGACGGCAAGCAGCAGAGCATCAGCTACCCGGCGGCCGGCAACCTCGCCGCCGAGTCGGTGGCCTTCGGCTACGACGCCCTCACCCGGATGACCACGGCCCAGGGTCTGAGCAGCTACCTCACCAACCAGACCTACAGCCTGACCAGCAAGCCGCTGCAGAGCACGCTGTCCGACGGGACGGCGAACAAGCAGCTCTACCTCACCAACGCCTACGAGTGGGGCACCCAGCGGCTGGCGTCCAGCCGCACCGACCAGTACGGCGTGGCGAGCCCGCTGCGCGCGGCCGCCTACACCTACGACCAGGTCGGCAACGTCACGTCGATCACCGACACCTCGCGCGCCGGCACCGACCGGCAGTGCTTCCAGTACGACTACCTGGCCCGGCTCACCGAGGCGTTCACCCCGAGCGGCACCGGCTGCCCGGCCACACCCGACGCCAAGGCGCTCGGCGGCCCGGCCCCGTACTGGACGAGCTGGCAGTTCAACCCCGACAGCACCCGGGACACCCAGACCCGGCACGACACCACCGGAGACCCCGCCAAGGACGTCACCACCAAGTACAGCTACCCCGGCCCGACGGCCGCCCAGCCCCACACCCTGAAGGGCACCAGCGGCGCCGGCGTCCTCGCCGAGACCGCCGGCTACGACCCGGCGGGCAACACCATCGCCCGCCACCGGGACCTCACCGCCGGAGCCACCAGCGACCAGGCGCTGACCTGGGACGCCGAGGGCAAGCTCGGCAAGGTCGTCGACACCGTCAAGAACGGGCCCGTCACCAGCACGAAGACGACGGAGTACCTCTACGACCCCAGCGGCAGCCGGCTGACCTCGCACGTCCTGGACAGCGCCAACCCGGGCGCCGAGAACTGGACGCTCTACCTCGGAACCACCGAGCTGACCCTGACCAAGGGCGCGGCCAAGCCCGTCGCCACCAGGTACTACTCGCTGGGGCAGGCCTCGGCCGTCCGGACCGACGACAACAAGGTCGCCTTCCAGGTCGCCGACCACCACTCCACCGCCGAGCTGAACGTCGACGCGTCCACCGGCGCCGTCGCCCAGAAGCGGACCACGCCGTACGGCGAGCAGCGCGGCGCGGCGCCGGCCACCTGGTCGGGCAGCCACGGCTTCCTGGGCGGTGTCACCGAGCCCACCGGGCTGGTCCACCTCGGAGCGCGTGACTACGACCCGTCCCTGGGCCGGTTCCTCAGCATCGACCCGGTGTTCGACCCGGCCAGCCCCAAGGAGCTGAACGGGTACGCCTACTCGGGCGGCAACCCGACCAGCACCAGCGACCCCGACGGTCGCAAGATGTGCGCCGACGACTGCTCCGGCAACGACATGGCACTGCACGGCTGGGTCGGCATGAACGGCGCCTTCCACGAGCCGACCATGGGCAATCAGTGCGTCACCAACTGCACCGACGACGGTGACGACGACGAGGTTCCCAGTACCCGTGGCGGCGGTGGCGGTGGCGGTGGCGGATCGCCGTCCCCGACCAAGACCACCGCAGGTACCCCGGAGAACCGCAAGAAGTGGCACGAGGCCCGGGTGGCCTGGCTGATGCAGCCGGACAACCCGATCATCGGCGAGTACCTGGAGAAGATCCGGGAGATCAACAAGAAGTACTGCCACCGCTCGGCCCGGGACGGCTGCCAGTGGGCCAACCTGGCTCAGGACATCGTCGACCGGAACTACGTCGAGGACATCGCCGGCCGGATCGACGAGTCCGACACCCCCTTCGATGAGAAGCGGTTCAAGACGCTGACCAAGAAGGGGAGCAATCTCACCACCCTGTCGCTCAGCAACAGCGAGTACGCGATAGCTTTCGAACTGGCCCGGAGCGGCGCCCACGTCAAGGCGCCCCTCGACACGGGCGGACGGGACGGAAAGGGCTTCGACGCCTGGGTCGACGGGGTACCGTCCGAGTTCAAGCAGACCAAGCCCGGGGACAATGCCGTCCGCCACAACATGTCGAAATCCAACGGCAAGGGTGCGGTGCGTACGTACATCCGTATGCCGGACAACTATTCCGCCAAGACGGCCATGTCAAGCCTGAACGAATACCTACGGAACGAAAGTTCGGACTTCCAGGAGTACCACATCTGGGCAGCCGGAGACCCGGGGGGCTGGACCATCAACGGTAGGATCGGTGGCGACTACAAGTGCAAGGGCCACGGGTGCTGAACCATGTCGACCGATGCCGCCATCCTGGTGAGACGACCGACCGGGCCCGCTCTCACCGCTCAGGAGATCGCCGACGTCCTCGCACCGACCACCGACCCGCTCACTGCTCCGTGGCACCACACCGTGGGCGCGGACGGATCGAAGTTCCGTTTCCGCCTGAGTACCAAGCCCGGTGACCTCGCCGGGGCTGCCTTCGACGGGCCGTCCAGTGGTCGGGAGCGTGACTATGACTGCTTCATCCACGTGTCCATCTACTGGACGACCGAGGAGACCGACGACAGCATCGGTTCCCTGCGAGCGTTCTGCCGGTTTCTGGTCGCCAAGCTGCACACCGCGTGGCCGGAGGCGGAGTCGGTGTTCGAGGTCGATGAGGCCTACAGCTACCGCGTCGATCTGCGGGAGCTGTCGGAGGGTACGGTCGACCTGCGGCTCGGGAGCGAGGCTCCGCTGACCGCACCGGGCTTCTCCCTGGTCGAGGCGGCCAACCGCGCCGCCTCGGGCACCGGGCTGGTCTTCACCGAGGACGAGCCCGGCCGGCACGTCGTACCGGCTGAGGAGACGGGCAACTCGGTGGCCTACACCGTGTCGTCCCGTGCGGAGGAACTCCCCTTCGCCGCCGGGGCCCGCTCCGGCGCCGCCGCGGTCGACGCCCGGCAGCTGGGCGAGTTCACCGAGCGCCTGCTCGCCGAACTCGCCCGGCACACCGCCGGCGCCGACCTGGCGTGCTGGGTGAACGACCGGCTCTACCGCTACGAGGTGGAGCTGACCCCGCTCGGCTGACCGGACGGGAACACACAGGGCGGCAGCACCGGTTCGGCCGGTGCTGCCGCCCTGTGGCATGTCCGGGGGTCCTCCTGGGGTGATCTCAGTGGGGCGCCGGGGCGGCCGAGGGGCCGGGGTCGGCTGAACCCGCCCGCACGCCCGCCGACCGCGGGCGTCAGCCGGTGGCGCCGTCGGTGAGCTCGCGGACGATGTCCAGGTGCCCCGCGTGGCGGGCGTACTCCTGGAGGACGTGGAACAGGATCCAGCCCAGGGTGGGCCGCGGGGTGCCGTCGTCGGGGAAGCGGCCGCCGGGTGCGGCGACGGTGGACAGGGGCGTGCCCGACACGACGGCCCGGGTGTGCTCGCCGCCCGCGTGCAGCGCGGCGAGGAGTTCGGCGGCCGTTTCCTCCGGCCCGACGTACCAGCGGTCCTCCAGGCCCCGGTCGCCCCAGGGCGCCGGGACCTGCTCGGCGCGGAAGCCCCAGCGCAGCCAGCGCTGCTCCATGTGGACGAGGTGCTTCAGCAGTTCGAGCATGGTCCATCCGGAGGGGAGCCGGCTGGCGCGCAGCTCCGCGTCGGACATCCCCTCGGTCTTGGCGCCGATCACGGAGCGGTAGTAGTCGAGGTAGTCGAGCAACAGCTCACTGGGGTCGGAGAGTTGCTGGTCGGGCTCGGGCAGGGAGATCGTCATGGGCCGAGTCTGCCACGGCGTCGTGCCGGTACCCACGACAGCGCGGTGCACCGGTTTTCCCCCCGCATTGCTCGCCTTCTGGCGAGGAATTACCTCCCCATTACGTCATCGGCGAAGGTATTCGGCCAACTTGCTGCACAGAGGGTGACGCGTTCAGACCAAAAATGACACTGTTCCTTCCCATCTCATTCGAACCACCAGCTCTACCGGGCGGCGTCACCCCAGGCCGCCCGGCTGACTCCGGCCCCCGAACCCGGGCCGTCGCAGAAGGAGTTCCGTGTGACTCGATCCCCCCGAAAGTCCACCACCGCGGGCGCGTTGCTAGTCGGCGCCGCGATGGTCGTGGCCGCTCTGACGCCCGGCGTCGCCGCCGCCGACACTCCTGCCGGGACTCCCGCCGAGGCCCCCGCCGGGGTCCAGGCCTTCGCCGGCGCGATGCCGGTGCAGCTGTCGCCCGAGCAGCGCGGCGAGCTGCTGGCCTCCGCGGACGCGTCCCTGGCGAAGACCGCGAGGTCGCTGAACCTGGACGCGAAGGAGGCGCTGGTCGTCAAGGGCGTCACCAAGGACGCGGACGGCAGCCTGCACACCCGCTACGAGCGGACCTTCGACGGACTCCCGGTGCTCGGCGGCGACCTGGTCGTCCACACCGCCCCCGACGGCACCACCAGGGGCGTCACCAAGGCCACCGAGGCGGACATCGCCGTCGACACCACTCCCAAGGAGAGCGCCGACGCGGCGAAGGGCCTCGCGCTCGACAGCGCCGGGAGCGCGAAGGTCACGGAGGCGGCGGCCGACGATGCCCGCAAGGTGGTCTGGGCCGCGTCCGGCACCCCGCGGCTCGCCTGGGAGACGGTGGTCACCGGTACGCAGGAGGACGGCACGCCGTCCGAACTGCACGTCATCACCGACGCCGACACGGGCAAGAAGATCTTCGAGTACCAGGGCATCGAGACCGGCGTCGGCACCAGCAAGTACTCGGGCCAGGTCACCATCGGCACCTCGGCGGTCGCCGGCGGCTTCGCGATGACCGACAACACCCGCGGCGGCCACAGCACCTACGACCTGAACGGCACCAGCGGCACCAGGACGCTGTTCACCAACCCGACCGACACCTGGGGCGACGGCACCGTCGCCAACCGGCAGACCGCGGCCGTCGACGCCGCCTACGGCGCCCAACTCACCTGGGACTACTACAAGAACGTCCACGGCCGCAACGGCATCAAGGACGACGGCGTAGGCGCCTACACCCGGGTCCACTACGGCAAGAACTACGTCAACGCGTTCTGGTCCGACGCCTGCTTCTGCATGACCTACGGCGACGGCGCGGGCAACGTCAAGCCGCTGACCTCCATCGACGTCGGCGCCCACGAGATGACCCACGGCGTCACCTCCGCCACCGCGAAGCTGGTCTACAGCGGCGAGTCCGGCGGCCTCAACGAGGCCACCTCCGACATCATGGCCGCCGCGATCGAGTTCTGGGCCGACAACCCCGAGGACAAGGGCGACTACCTGGTCGGCGAGAAGATCGACATCCGGGGCGACGGCAGCCCGCTGCGCTACATGGACAAGCCCTCCAAGGACGGCCGCTCCAGGGACTACTGGTCGGCCGACGTCGGCTCCGTCGACGTCCACTACTCCTCCGGCCCGGCCAACCACTGGTTCTACCTGGCCTCCGAGGGCAGCGGCGCCAAGACCGTCAACGGCGTGGCCTACGACTCCCCGACCTCCGACGGCCTGCCGGTGACCGGCATCGGCCGGGACGCGGCGGCCAAGATCTGGTACCGGGCGCTCACCACCTACATGACCTCGTCGACCAACTACGCGGCCGCCCGCACCGCCACCCTCCAGGCCGCCGCCGACCTGTACGGGAAGAACAGCACGACGTACCAGAACACCGCCAACGCCTGGGCGGCCATCAACGTCGGCCCGCGCGTCGTCGACGGCCTCCTGCTGGAGCCCGTCGCCAACCAGATCACCGCGATCGGCACCTCCGCCGACCTCGGGGTCGAGGCCTCGAACCTCAACCCCGGCATCGTCACCTACCACGCGACCGGCCTCCCCCTGGGCCTGACGCTCCACCCGGTCACCGGCCGCGTCACCGGCGTCCCGGCCCTCCCGGGCACCTACACGGTCACCGTCACCGCCCAGAGCTCCCACCGCGGCAGGACGTCGACGACGTTCACCTGGCGGGTCTCCCCGGGCATCTTCGCGAACAGCACCTCCCTGCCGATCCCGGACGGCGGCCCGGCGGTCTTCTCCGACATCGTCGTCGACCGGCTCCAGGGCCAGGCGCCGAGCGACCTCAAGGTGAGCGTGGACATCAAGCACACCTGGCGCGGCGACCTGGTCATCGACCTGGTCGGCCCGGACGGCACGGTGTACTCGCTGAAGAAGGGCAGCTTCAGCGACTCGGGCGAGAACGTCATCGAGACCTACACGGTGGACGCCTCCGCCCAGCCCGCCAAGGGCACCTGGCGCCTCCGCATGCAGGACACGTACCGCGGCGACTCCGGCCACCTCGACGGCTGGAAGCTCATCTTCTGACCGCACCCGCACTGAGCACGGCCCCCTGAGGCGATCCGGTCGGCGACGGCATCCACGCCATCGCCGACCGGATCACCTCTTTCACGTGCGGCACTGGCCGCCACCCGAGATCAGCCGGGGAGCCACGACCCACGGGCGGGCCGCCCGAGTCGCACGGTACGAAGGGCGGTGTTCGCGGGTGGGCGTTCACAGCCGTCGACGGTTCTAGCACCCCCGACGGGCCGTCATCCCGCCGTTCCGTCCGGGATGATCGCTCCGGCGTCCGCCGTCCACGCGCGCCCGTACGGATCCTCCGGCCCGCCTCGGCCGATCGGCCCGCCGGTCCCCTCCCGCGCCTGGCGCAGCCGCTCCGCGGGTGCACCGCCCACCAACCGCCGCCGCTACCCGCTATCCGCTATCCGAGCGCGAGCATCGCCTCGGCGACCGTGCCGACCGCCGCGTCGGGGATCGCGGTGGCGCCCCCGTCGAGGACGAGCAGTCGCGCCCCGGGGATGGCGCGCGCGATCGCCTCGCCGTTGCCGACGGGGAAGAACCGGTTGCGGCGGCCGTGGACGACGAGGACGGGGACCCCGATCCCGGGCAGGCGCTCGCGCCAGCGGGGTGTGCAGTCCAGCCCGGCGAACACGGTGCCCAGGTGGTTGGCCGTCTGGACCGGGGGCGCGGTGCCGGGCGTGCGGTCCCAGATACGCGCGGCGACGGCGCGGGCCGTGATCGGGTCGTCGCCGAGGATCTCCGCGCCGGTGGCGGCGAACTCCGCGACCGCCGTACGGTCGCTCCAGTCGGGCGCGGGGCGGGCGAACAGGCGGCTCATCGTCGCCCGGTCGTGGTCGGGGAGGTCGTCGTCGGGCGGGCCGGGGGCGACGGCGCGGGTGTTGACCAGGGTGAGCGCGGAGAACGCGCCCGGGTGGTCGAGCGCGGCCACCTGGGCGACCATCCCGCCGACGCCGGTCCCGGCGAGGTGCGCGGGCGCCCCGCCGAGCGCGTGGGCGAGGGCCGCCGCGTCGGCGGCGAGGTCGCGCAGGGTGTAGCCGGGTGCCCGCGGGTCGGTCGTCGTCGACTCCCCGCTGTCGCGCAGGTCGTAGCGCACGGCGCGGCGCCCGCCGGCGGCGAGGCGTTCGCAGAGCGCGTCGGGCCAGGAGAGCATCGTCGGCCCGCCCGCGAGCAGGACGAGCGGCGCGTCGACGTCACCGAACGACTCGACGCCCAGGGCGGTCCCGTTGACGGAGACGGTGGCCATCCCGGGTCACCGGGCGTCGTCGTCGTGCCCGAGGCCCCGGTCGGGCAGGCTCATGTCGCCGGTCCTCGGCGTGCCGTCGGCGAGCCCGTAGCGCAGGTACACGGTGCCCTGCGCACCCGCCACCGGCGGTTCGAGGAGCGTGAGGTTGGTGGGCACCGCGCCGTCGTCGAAGACCTTCTTCCCGACGCCGAGCACGATGGGGTGCACCCACAGGTCGAGCCGGTCGAAGAGCTTCTCTCGCAGGAGGGTCTGCACCAGGTTCAGGCTCCCGACGACCTTCACGTTCCGGTGCCGGTCGCGGACTGCGCGCACCGCGCCGGCCAGGTCCGGGCCGAGCAGCGTGGATCCGGCCCACGGGAGGTCGGGGGTACCCCGGGAGGCCACGTACTTCGGGACGCGGTTGAAGAGTTCGGCGATCTCGCCCTCCTTCTGCTGCGGCCAGTAGGAGGCGAAGAGGTCGTACGTCCGCCGGCCGAGCAGGAGGGCGTCCGTGCCCTCGTACGCGGCGAGGATCTGCGCGCCGGTGACCTCGTTCAACAGAGGTGCCTGCCAGCCGCCGTACGGGAACCCCTCCGGGTCCTCGTCGGGCCCGCCGGGCGCCTGCCCGACGAGGTCGAGGGTCGCGAACAGTTCGATCTGGATGAGGCCCATGTCTGTGCTCCCGGTGGGGGGTGAGGTGGTCGTCCCGGTCGAGGTGTAGACCTTCCGAGGCCGGAAAACTCATCGCCACGCCGGTGCCCGGTTTCCCCACCCGCCGCCGACTCGCCGACCGACTCACCCCCGATGCTCCCCTCAGGGTCAGACGGGCGGCAGCAGGTCGCTCCCGCTGACGGTGTACGTCAGCGGGGGGTAGCCGAAGTCCGTCTCCTGGTTCTCCCGGCGCCGCAGCCGGTAGAACTCCCGGCTCTGCTCCTCGTCGGCCGCCGTCAGGCGCGCGCCCTGCGGGAGGTGGGCGTGCCCGTCGCGGAACCGCAGGAGGGTCTTGGAGGTACGGAAGGTGACGCCCAGCCACTGGTTGTCCGCCGCTTCGGCGGGCGCGTCCAGGACGATCCTGTGCCGGAGCCTGCGGTTGACGTCGACGGAGAACGCGACGACGCCGTGGTGGTTGAGCGGGATCTCGAACCCCTCACCGCCACCGGGCTCCTTCGGTTCGAAGACCAGCTTCCGGGGCGGGCCCGCCTCGGGGCGCCGGTAGCAGGAGAAGACGGCGATGAACGAGCCGTCGGCGAGGTCGAGGGCCTGGTCGGAATGGCCGCCCATGGTGGTGTAGGCGTTCGTGTAGCGCTCGATCAGGGCGTTGTCGAAGCCGACCGGGACCGCCGTACGGTCCTGGACGCGTTGCGCCAGCCGTTCGTGTACCGCCCGGAAGCGCTGCGCCGGGCTGCCGTACCGGGTGGTGGTGCGGACGAGGGGCACGCCGCCCGCCTCGTCGGGCCTGGTCAGCACGGCGCCCTGCCGGCCCTTGCCCACGTCCTCCCAGCGGGTCGACGCGGACAGCTCCGCGAAGAGGTCGTCCTCCGTCGGCAGGGCGTAGGAGAGGATCCCGTCCGGGGCGCTAGATCCGAGGGGCACCGTAGTCTCCCGAGTTCATGCTGAAGAGGAGTTCGTCGCCGTAGTCGATGAAGGACGAGGTCCTGTTCTCCTCGGCGTACAGCCTGCGCAGCTCGTCCATGCCGGCCTCCGTGGGCGGCTCCAGCTCCACCAGGCCTCCGGCCGCCTCCTTGAGGTACGTGCGGCCGTCCTTGTGGACGGCTTCGGCGTTCGAGCAGCGCACCACGTATCCCAGGCGGGTCGGGAGCAGCCCGGCGTCCAGGGCCGAGGGCCGGATCTCGTGCGTGTACAGGCGGTTGGTGGACAGCGGCATGAGCAGGACGGAGCCGGGGTGGAGGGTCAGGGTGAACTGCGGGGGGAGCCCTACCCCGTCGTGGGCCCCGGCCGGCTCCTTGAGGCGGAAGTGCAGCCTGGTCAGCCCGCTGACACCCTTCACGCCCTGGTCGAAGGCGTCCCCGGCGAGGGGCCGCAGCCCGTCGAGCCGGTCGTAGAAGGTGCAGAAGGCCATGATGCCGTTGGCGGGCATGTCCTTGGTCTTGTCGGCATGGGCCGAGATCCTGGCCTTGGACTGCTTGCGCCCGACCGTGGCACGGGTGTTGTGGTAGATCTGCGCGAGGACGTGGTTCAGCGGCGCCTGGTCCCGGAAGACGGCGGCGGCCTCGCGGTTCAGCGCCTCGACGATGCGGGTGTCGGTCGGGCGGAAGCCCTCGGTCGGCCCGGAGAGGTTGGTGGAGCACCGGAGCAGGCGGAAGTGCAGTTCGTCACCGTCGCGCGTGACGGGCGTCAGGTAGATGCCGCTGCGGTGGGCCGATCCGGGCTTGGTGGACTCCGTCAGGGACTGGAACTCGTGCTCCGCGCGGATCCGTTCGAAGTGGTCGTCGCCGGGCGCGAAGAAGCGGCGGTAGTAGACGCCGACGCCGTGGACCCGGACGGGCACCCGGCCGAGGTCGACGGGGGTCCAGGGGCCGTCGGTGTCCTCATGGAAGCCGTGCGACAGCTCCCGGATGACGAACACCCGGGCGGCGGCGTCCAGTTGGCGGCGGCTGAGGCCGGAGAGGTCGCCGCAGAGGTAGACGGTCTTCCCCGCGAGGTCGGGCGGGCGGGAGGCGAGGTCCTCCGGCGTGATGGTGGAGCCGAAGAAGTCCCTGGCCACGTCGGTGTCTTGGAGTACCGAGGGCGCGACCAGGACGGTGTCCGCGTCCTCGATGCGGGCTTCTGTGCGCTGTGGTGCGTCCATCAGGCGGTACCTGCCGTGTACGGGAGCCCCGGAGGACCTCTCGAAGCCGTCGATAATGACAATGGTCCGTCGCCGTACCCCCCCCCCCCCCACCCGGGGGGGGGTGGGCCGGGCCCTTGTTGCCCCGTGTCTCACCGTG
>NZ_JBSFJC010000167.1:0-15070 GCF_053597855.1 Kitasatospora sp. NPDC001225 | reverse complement strand
CGACCGTCCGGGTCGCCAGATCGGCCAGCACGATCTGGCGCAGCGAGTGCGGGCCCATCCCGCGCACCGGGCGCGACCAGGCCAGCCAGGCGGAGCGGGTGACCACCGCCGCCGACCTGGCGGTGCGGATCGCCGGGTACGACGAGCACCCGGTGGTGTACCCGCGCCGGATCGGGCTGGTGCGGGCCGGGGACGGCTGGCGGGTCGAGCGCGAGGAGAGCGCGTCCGGGCCGCCCGCGCCGTGGGACTTCGGGCCGCTCCGGTCGTCGCCGGGCGCCCACTGCCTGGTGGTCGGGCCGGCCGCGGGACCCGACCAGGCCGAGCTGGTCGCGGTGGGGGACCGGGCGGTGCCCGCCGTCACCGAGGTCTGGGGCGGCGCCTGGCCGGAGCGGCTGCTGCTGGAGCGGCCGGCCACCGAGGAGCAGTTCGCCCGGCTGCTGGAGGGCGACCCGGCCGGCTGGACGGGCATGGCGGCGGTCACCGTGGCCGCCCCCGGCGCGCCCTGGCACACCCCGGCGGACCGGGTGCTGGTCAACCCGGAGGCGTACGGGCGGCTCAGCGGCTTCGGCCGCCAGGTGGTGGTCACCCACGAGGCCACCCACGTCGCGACCAGGGCCGACACCCGGGCCTGGACCCCGCTGTGGCTCTCCGAGGGCGTCGCCGACTGGACGGCGTACCGGGACTCGGGCCGCGGCCCGCAGCAGATCGCGCCCGAGCTGGCCCGGGACGTGGCCGCCGGGAAGCTGCCCGCCGCGCTGCCCGCCGACCGGGACTTCGCCGCCGGGGCCACCGGCATCGCCCAGGCCTACGAGCAGTCCTGGCTGGCCTGCGAGCTGATCGGCCGCACCCACGGGCCGCAGCGGCTGGTCGCCTTCTACCGGGCGATCGGCGCGGCCGACGGGCAGGGCGAGGACCGGGAGCGCCGGACCGACCGGCTGATGCGCCGCGAGCTGGGCGTGGGCCTGGCGGAGTTCACCCGGCTCTGGCTGGAGCAGGTGGCGGCGCTGAAGGGCTGACCGGCCGCGGAGGGCAGGTCAGCGGCGCTGTTCGGCCGGGGTGCCCGGGTGGTCGATGCCGTCCAGCAGGTCCTGCTCGTAGGCGATGCCCGGGCGCACCGGGTAGCCGGCCGACGGCAGCGCGGCGGGCTCGCGGTCCAGCACCACGGTCGGCGGCAGCGGCGCCTCGCCGCGGGTGGAGCGCCAGAGCCGTACGCAGGAGAGCACGGCGGCGGCCAGCAGCAGCAGATTGCGCGCGGCCAGGACGGCGACCGCCGCCGGCTCGCTGGCCAGGACCTGGGTGAACATGGTCGGGAACTCGACCAGGGTCAGCGGGCAGGCGAGCAGGATCAGCACCGCCACCGGCCGCTGGCTGCTGTTGCGCACGGTCAGGCAGACCGCCGCGACGCCGACCAGCCAGACCAGGTACTGCGGGCTGATCACCCGGCTGGTCACCACGAAGATCAGCAGCGCGCACAGCGCGGCGTCGTACATGGTGGCCGCGCTGCGGCGCTTGGAGGTGTAGCGCCACAGCAGCAGCCAGGCGAAGCCCAGCAGGGTGCCGGCCATCATGACCTTGCTGATCACGTCGACCCACGGCCCGAGCATCTCGGGGGAGCCGTAGTTCATGGTGACCTTGCCGTCCCAGGCGTCGGCGATCCGGGCGAAGTGCAGCGGCAGCGCGCCGAGCGACTCCACCTCGATGCCGCGGTCCTTCTGGAACGCCAGGAACTCGAAGGCGCCGTTCATCCCGGCCGTCAGCAGGAAGCCGATCGAGACGGCGGTGGCCGCCGCCAGCGTCCAGGAACGGCGGGTGCGGCGGCCGGAGGGGGTGCCGATCAGGCCGATCAGCGGCCAGATCTTGACGATGCCGCCCAGGCCCAGCAGCAGCCCGCCGACCGCCGGGCGGCGGATCAGCGCCAGCAGGCCGGCCAGGGCGACCGCGGTGACGATGACGTCGAAGCGGTTGTAGATCATCGGGCCGAGCAGCGGGACGCCCACCACCCACATCCAGGCGCCGGTCAGCGCCCGGCCCCGGCGCAGGCCGGTGCGCACCAGCAGCGCGGCCGCGGCGGCGTCGGCGATCCCGCAGATCACCCAGAACGAGACCAGGTACGACCAGGGCAGCAGGCCCGGCAGCAGGATCACCAGGGCGGCGCCCGGCGGGTACTGCCAGGTCACGTCGTCGAACGGGAAGGTGCCGGTCTGGAGCACGCCGTACCAGGCGTGGTAGATCATCCAGACGTCCGCCGTGACGTCGCCGCCGGGTGCCTTCAGCACACCCGTCGCCAGCAGCACCAGCAGGGCGCGGGTGGCGACCCAGGTCGCGCCGAGCGCGGCGAGCGCCCCGAGCGGGCGGCCGAGGCGGCCGCGCGAAGAACCGGGCTCGGTGGCCGGGGCCAATTCCACTGCGCTCCCTCGTTCGTCTCGGACGTCCCCACCGGAGGCGTCGTACCGACGGACGCCCGGGCCGCGTGCTGGACGACGGCCTAGGTACTAGGACTGACCCGGGGGTCAAACGGTTGCCGTGCGCGGTTCCGTTCCCGGTGGGTCATGGTGTTGACCTATCGTACGGATCACCCAGCGGTACACCGCGCACCCCCCGACCGAGCGAGCCGTGGCCTGATGCACAGAACCTTGATCGTCACCAACGACTTCCCGCCCCGCCCCGGTGGCATCCAGGCCTTCGTGCACAACATGGCCGTGCGTCAGCCCGCAGGCAGTGTCGTGGTCTACGCCTCGACCTGGCGGGACGGCACCGAGGTGGCCCGGTTCGACGCCGAGCAGCCGTTCCCGGTGATCCGGGACCGGACGAAGGTGATGGTTCCCACACCGCGGGTCACCCGGCGGGCCGCCGAGATCCTGCGCGCGGAGAAGTGCGACTCGGTCTGGTTCGGCGCCGCCGCCCCGCTCGGGCTGATGGCGCCCGCGCTGCGCCGGGCCGGCGCCGGGCGGCTGCTCGGCATGACCCACGGGCACGAGGCCGCCTGGGCCCAGCTGCCGGTCTCCCGGCAGCTGCTGCGCCGGATCGGCGCGGGCACCGACGTGCTGACCTACCTGGGCGAGTACACCCGCTCGCGGATCGCCGCCGCGGTCGGGCCGCAGGCCGCGGCCCGGATGGTCCAGCTGCCGCCGGGCGTGGACGAGACGACCTTCCACCCGGGCTCCGGGGGCGCCGAGGTGCGCCGCCGGCTCGGGCTGGCGGACCGGCCGGTGGTGGTCTGCGTCTCCCGCCTGGTGCCCCGCAAGGGCCAGGACACCCTGATCGAGGCGATGCCGCAGATCCTCGCCGACGTGCCGGACGCGGTGCTGCTGATCGTCGGCGGCGGCCCGTACCGGGCGGACCTGGAGAAGCTCGCGGACGCCACGGGCGTCCGGGAC
Organism: Kitasatospora sp. NPDC001225; assembly: GCF_053597855.1. Lineage (NCBI taxonomy): Bacteria > Bacillati > Actinomycetota > Actinomycetes > Kitasatosporales > Streptomycetaceae > Kitasatospora > Kitasatospora sp. NPDC001225. Next base: position 11,693 of record NZ_JBSFJC010000167.1, on the reverse strand, counting down.
TCGGTGCGGTTCACCGGCTCGGTGCCGTGGGAGGAGCTGCCCGCCCACTACGGGGCCGGGGACGTCTTCGCGATGCCGTGCCGCACCCGGCGCGGGGGGCTGGACGTCGAGGGCCTGGGCATCGTCTACCTGGAGGCCTCGGCGACCGGCCTGCCGGTGGTCGCGGGGGACTCCGGCGGCGCGCCGGACGCGGTGCTGGAGGGCGAGACCGGGTACGTGGTGCCCGGCGGCTCGGCCCCGGCGGCGGCCGAGCGGATCGTACGGCTGCTGCGCGACGAGGAGCTGCGGCGGCGGATGGGCGAGGCCGGGCGGCGCTGGGTGGAGCGCTCCTGGCGCTGGGACCTGCTGGCCGGGCGGCTGACCTCGCTGCTGGCCGGCTGACGCGGGTACGCCGAAGGGCCCCGGGGGACTCCCCCGGGGCCCTTCGGCGTACCGGTGCGGCCCTACTTCCGGTACAGGGCCTCGATCTCGGCGGCATAGTCCTTCAGCACGACGTTGCGCTTGAGCTTGAGCGAGGGCGTCAGGTGGCCGCTCTCCTCGGAGAACTCGGTGTCCAGCAGGCGGAACTTCTTGACCGCCTCGGCGTGCGAGACGGCCGCGTTGCCGTCGTCCACCGCGCTCTGGAGGGCGGCCAGCAGGTCCGGGTCGGCGGCGAGGTCGGCGACGGTGGCGTCGGCGGGCTTGCCGTTGAGCTCCTTCCACTTCGGGAAGAAGTCCGGGTCGACGGTGATCAGGCAGGCGATGAAGGGCTTGCGGTCGCCGACCACCATGACCTCGCCGACCAGGGCGTGGGCCCGGATCCGGTCCTCGATCACGGCCGGGGCGACGTTCTTGCCGCCGGCCGTGACGATGATCTCCTTCTTGCGGCCGGTGATCGTCAGGTAGCCCTCGGAGTCCAGCGAGCCGAGGTCCCCGGTGGCGAACCAGCCGTCCTTGAAGGCCTCCGCGGTGGCCTGCGGGTTGTTCCAGTAGCCGGTGGAGATGTGCGGGCCCTTGAGGAGGACCTCGCCGTCCTCGGCGATCCGGACGGAGCAGCCGGGCGTCGGCTGGCCGACCGTGCCGATCTTCGGCTTGGCGCACTCGTTGAAGGCGGTGGCGGCGCAGGTCTCCGTCAGGCCGTAGCCCTCCAGGACGGTGAAGCCGATGCCGCGGTAGAAGTGGCCCAGGCGCTCGCCGAGCGGGGCGCCGCCGGAGATGGCGTGGGTGGCCCGGCCGCCGAGCGCGGCGCGCAGCTTGCTGTAGACCAGCTTGTCGAAGACGGCGTGCTTGAGCCGCAGGACCAGGCCCGCGCCGCCCGCGTCCAGCGCCCGGCTGTAGGCGATCGCGGTGTCGGCGGCCTTGTCGAAGATCTTGCCCTTGCCGTCGGCCTGGGCCTTGGCGCGGGCGGTGTTGTAGACCTTCTCGAACACTCTGGGCACGCCCAGGATCAGGGTCGGCTTGAAGGAGGCCAGCTCGGCGGTGACGTTCCGGACGTCGGAGACGTGGCCGAGCTTGATCGGCGCCATGATCGGGGCGATCTCGACGATCCGGGCGAACACGTGGGCCAGTGGCAGGAAGAGCAGCACGGAGCTCTCGCCGGTGTGGAACAGCGGGGCCAGGCGCTCGACCACGTTGCCGCACTCGGCCAGGAAGTTGCCGTGGGTCAGCTGGCAGCCCTTCGGGCGGCCGGTGGTGCCCGAGGTGTAGACGATGGTGGCGATGTCGTCGGGGCCGGCGGTCCGGCGGCGCTCGTGGACGGTCGCGTCCGGGACGTCCTGCCCGGCGGTGGCCAGCGCGGCGATCGCCCCGCCGTCGATCTGCCAGGTGTGCTCCAGCCCGGGCAGCCGGTCGCGGACCTCGGCGACCACCCCGACGTGCTGGTCGGTCTCGGTGATCACGGCGACCGCGCCGGAGTCGCCGAGGATCCACTCGACCTGCTCGGCGGAGGAGGTCTCGTACACCGGCACGACGATCGCGCCGGCCGTCCAGATCGCGAAGTCCAGCAGCGTCCACTCGTAGCGGGTGCGGGACATGACGGCCACCCGGTCGCCGGGCTCGATGCCCGCGGCGATCAGGCCCTTCGCGGCGGCGTGCACCTCGGCCAGGAACTGGACCGACGTCAACTCCTGCCAGTGGCCGTCCACCTTGCGGCTGAGCACGGCGACGTCCGGGTGCTCCTCGGCGTTCCGGTGCACCGGGTCGGCGAGGTTGCCGCCGCTCGGTACCTGGTAGAGGGCCGGAAGGCTGAAGTCGAGCAAGACTGCTCCTCGTTCGCGACGCTGCGGGACGGCAGGACGTTACTGCCCGGTAGGCAGCTTCGACCAGGGGGGTCGGCTCCGGTGTTCGAAGTGTCACACCCGGCCGGGTCCGACCTGGCCGTGACCGGGTCGTTCGAATGGCACCCTACGACAGCGCAGGGCGACCGGCCGGTAACATGCCCGGCCGCCCGGCGCCCGCCCGCACCTCGGCCGCCCCGCGCCGCCGCGCCGCCCACCCGGGCGCGATAGCCTGCTCCGGGCGGACCGGGCCGAGCGCGCCCCGGCCGGACCGGCAGGCAGATGGACGAGGCGGAGGGCCATTCCATGGCGGAGCACACCAGGTCGAGCATCACCATCGACGCGACCCCGGCCACGGTCATGGCGGTGATCGCCGACTTCGCCGCCTACCCGGCCTGGACCGGCGAGGTCAAGGAGATCGAGGTCCTCGGCACCGGCGAGGACGGCCGCGCCGCCGAGGTCCGGCTGCTGCTCGACGCCGGCGCCATCCGCGACGAACACGTCCTCGCCTACACCTGGGACGGCGACCGCGAGGTCTCCTGGACCCTCGTCCGCAGCCAGATGCTCCGCTCGCTGGACGGCTCCTACACCCTCGCCCCGCTCGCCGGCGGCCGCACCGAGGTGACCTACCAGCTCGCCGTGGACGTCAAGATCCCGATGCTCGGCATGATCAAGCGCAAGGCCGAGAAGGTCATCATCGACCGCGCCCTGGCCGGTCTGAAGAAGCGCGTCGAAGGCTGACACGACCGAACGGGGGCCGGACGGCATGACGGCGACACGCACCATCCTGGTCAGCGGCGACGCTGGCGCACCCACGGTGGCCGCCGCCACCGCCCTGCACGCCGCCCGGCGCGGCCACCGCACCTGGCTGCTGGCCGCCGACGACCCGCACCGTGCCCTGGACTCCGCCCTCGGCACCCGGCTGGAGCCCGAACCGCTCCACCACGCACCGGGCCTGACCGTCTCCCGGATCGACGAGCAGGCCGCCTTCCGCTACGCCGTCGGCGCGCTCACCGGCCGGCTCAAGCCCGCCCTCGACCTGCTCGGCGCCGAACAGCTCGACCCCGAGGAGCTCACCGCCCTCCCCGGCATCGCCCGGCTCGCCCTGCTGCGCGCCCTGCCCGCCGCCGACCAGGACGTCCTGGTCGTGCTCGCCCCGCCGCCCGCCGAGCTGATCGCCGCCCTCGCCCTGCCCGAACAGCTCGCCCGCTACCTGGACCGGCTCGTCCCCGAGCAGCGGCAGGCCGCCCGGGCGCTGCGCCCGCTGCTGGCCGGGCTGGCCGGCGTCCCGATGCCCGCCGACTGGCTGTACGAGGGGCGCACCAAGGCCGCCGCGGCACTGGCCGAGTCCCGCGCCGCGCTCACCGACCCCGGCACCAGCGTCCGGCTGGTCGTCCGGGCGGACGGCCACCCGTACACGGAGCTGCGCCGGGTCCGGGCCGGGCTCGCCCTGCACGGGCACCGGCCGGACGCCGTGGTGGTGCACGGCGCGCTGCCCGCGGCCGCCGCCTCCTCGCCCGACCCGTGGCTGGCCGCCCTGGCCCGCCGCCGGCAGGAGGAGCTGACCGGGCTCGCCGCCGAGACCGACGCCCCGGTGCTGGTCGCCGGCCTGGACGACGCCACCCTGGAGGCCGTCGCCGACGGGCTCTACGGCGACGGGGACGGGCCCGAGCGGCTCGCCCCCGAGCCCTGGCCGGTCGAGGACCGGCTCGCCGAGGAGGGCCTGCTGGTCTGGCACCTCGACCTGCCCGGCGCCGACCGCTCCGAGCTGGACCTGGTCCGCCGGGGCGACGACCTGGTCGTCGGGGTCGGCACCCACCGCCGGGTGCTCACCCTGCCGTCCGCGCTGCGCCGCTGCACGGTGGCCGGGGCGGGGCTGCACGACGGCGTGCTCTCGGTGCGGTTCGCGCCGGACCCGGCGCTCTGGCCCCGGGGCTGACGGGGGGTTCGGCGGGGGGACCGGCGGGATTCGGTCGGGGCTCCGGCGGGCCCTGGGCCGGGTTCGGCGGCTTTCCGGACGGCCCGGCCGGTCGGGTAGCGTCGGGCCGGAGGGCCGCGGGGTGCGGCCACGGCTGAGGAGGCGCCCGCGATGACCAGCACCGACGACCGCACCGAGCCCGGCGGCCGGCCGGACGGCGAGCAGGGCGGCCAGGGGCACCCGTTCGGCCCGGAGCTGGGCCCGCTGGTGGACGAGGTGCGCCGGTTCGCCGGTGCGCTCGGCGACAAGGCCCAGGAGGCGAGCGCCACCACCCTGATCACCCTCTCCGGGCTGGCCGACAAGCTGCGCACCCAGCAGCCGGAGGTCTACTCCCACCTCGCCGCCGCCGGCACCGGGCTCGCCGCCGCGGGCAGTGAGCTGCTGGCCGCCTACCGCGCCGCCGTGGCCGGGCACGAGAGCCGCTGGACCGCCGGGCAGGGCGCGCCGACGGAGAAGATCGACCTCGACGGTGACGGCGACGGCGACGGCGACGGCGACGGCGACGGCGGCCGTGGCTCCGGCTTTGACGAGGCTGACGGGCCGTCCGCCAAGCAGTGAAACCGTGACTTCCGGAGGGTGATCGCGCTGCTCTCGTACGTCACGAAGAAGGAGATTAGATACGACTTTTGAAGCATCCCGGCCGCGTCGGCCCAGAGTTGTCTTCGGATAATGTATGCGAGGCTGTGTACGGGGGCCGGGTTGGGCGGTAGCGTTCCGTCCAGCGGAACGAGTGAATAGCTGAGGGACACATGGCTCTGACCATCGGCGTCGATGTCGGCGGGACCAAGATCGCGGCAGGCGTGGTCGACGAGGCGGGCGCGATCCTGGCCCGGACCAGGGTGCCCACCCCGGCCGACCCGCAGTGGGCGGTCGACGCCATCGCGCAGGCCGTGCGCGAGCTCAAGGAGGAGCACCCCGACGTCACCGCGGTGGGCGTCGGCGCCCCCGGCTTCGTCGACAGCAACCGCTCCACGGTGATCTTCGCCCCCAACATCGACTGGGAGAACGAGCCGCTGCGCGGGCGGGTCGAGGAGCTCACCGGCCTGTCCACCGTCGTCGAGAACGACGCCAACTGCGCGGCCTGGGCCGAGTTCCGCTTCGGCGCGGCCGCCGACCACCACGACATGGTGCTGATCACCGTCGGCACCGGCATCGGCGGCGGCATCGTCCTGGACGGCCGGCTGCACCGCGGCCGCTTCGGCGTGGCCGGCGAGATCGGCCACCTCAACATGGTCCCCGACGGCCTGGCCTGCGGCTGCGGCGGCAAGGGCTGCTGGGAGCAGTACGGCTCCGGGCGCGCGCTGCGCCGCTACGGCCGGGAGAAGGCCGCCGCCGACCCGCAGCGCGGCCACCGGATGCTGGAGCTCAACGACGGCGTGGCCGAGACCATCCGCGGCATCCACATCACCCAGGCCGCCGAGGAGGGCGACCCGCTCGCCCTGGAGTGCTACGCCGAGCTGTCCGACTGGCTGGGCCGCGGCATGGCCGACCTCGCCGCGCTGTTCGACCCGGCCGTCTTCGTGCTCGGCGGCGGCGTCTCCGACTCCGGCCGACTGCTGCTCGACCCGGTCGCCAAGGCCTTCGAGCACTACCTGACCGGCGGGGTGCACCGGCCGCGCGCCGAGGTCGTGCTGGCCTCGATGGGCTCCGCCGCCGGCATCGTCGGCGCGGCGGACCTCGCCCGCGTCCCGTAACCGCCGTACCCCTTCGAGCCCGCCGGCGGCGGTGCGACCGGGCCCCGACCGCTCCCGGACGCACCGCCGCCGTCGCACGTCCCGGCCCGGCCGCGTACGGTCGGAGCGTTCCGGTGACCGCCCAGGGGAGGACCATGAGCGCCGCGACCACGACCGCCGAGGCCGAGCCCGGGCCCGCCGCCGCGACCGCCGTACGGGCCGAGCCGCTGCCGCCGCCCGGCCCGGGCCGGCTGCGCCTGCTCAGCTACAACATCCGCTCGCTGCGCGACGACCGGCGGGCGCTGGCCCGGGTGATCCGGGCCAGCGAGCCCGACCTGGTCTGCGTCCAGGAGTCCCCGCGCTACTGGCGGCCCGAGGGCCAGGCCGCCTGGCTGGCCCGGAGCACCGGGACGGCCGTCCTGGCCGGCGGCGGCCGCACCGCCGCGGGCCCGCTGCTGCTCGGCCGGCCCGGCGCGGTGGAGCTGCTGGGGGTGCACGACCGGCTGCTGCCCAAGACCCGCGGCCTGCACGCCCGGGGCTTCGCCGGCGCGCTGCTGCGGCTGCCCGGCACGGCGCCGTTCACCGTCACCAGCTGCCACCTCAGCCTGGACCAGGAGGAGCGGTACGGGCAGTTCGAGCTGCTGCTCGACCAGCTCGGGATCACCGAACTCGGCATCGTGGCAGGGGACTTCAACGAGCACCCGGACGGGCCGGGCTGGCGGCTGCTGGCCTCCCGGCTCCAGGACGGATACCCGACCGCGCCCTGGGGAGGCGAGTTCACCTCCGTACCGGAGCGCCCCTACCAGCGGATCGACGCCGTCTTCGCCACGCCCGGGATCACCGTCCTCGGCTGCGGGGTGCCGCACGGGCTGCCCGGTGTCACCGAGGCCGACCTGCGGGCCGCGACCGACCACCTGCCGGTGCTCGCCGTCCTCGAACTGCCGGCCGGCCGACCGGACAGCGCGACGGGCGGCCGGACGGACGGTTAGACGACGGCGCCGTGGTCCGGGTCCTCCGGCTCGTCCTCGTCGCGGTCCTTCATCCGCGCGACCAGGGTGACGAAGCCGCCGAGGAAGGCGGTGATCCCGACCCAGGCGGGCCAGCCGGAGATCTCCCGCCAGACCACCGCGTCGACCAGCAGCAGCGCCGGGCCGCCGAGCACCGCCAGCCAGGCGAACTTGGCGGTCACGTCGGCGGGCGGCAGCGGCGGGGGCTCCGGCGGGACGAAGTGGCCCTCGTCGGTCTCCTCGGCCAGCTCGAAGTCGCGCGGGCCCGCGCCGCCCGCCGGCATCACCGGCCGGCCGGAGCGGGGGCGGGGCTGGGGGGCGAGGTCGGAGAGGTCGTCCTGGTCGCCGCGACCGCCGGGGCCGCCCTCCTTGTGGCCGCCCTTGAGCTCGTTCTGCGCCCGGAGGTTCTCGACCTCGGGCCAGTTCGGGTTGTTGAGGTCGACCGGGTCGTCGAACTGGGCCACCAGGGCGGCGAAGATCGCGTCCTGCTCGGCCTGGCTGCGCTCGGGCGCACGGCGCGGACGGCGTTCGGCGGCCTCCCCCGGGGCGCCCTCGGCGGTGTTCCCGGCGGAGCCCCCGGCGACGTCCTGGACGGGCGGGGGCGTCGGGGTGCCGTCCGGGCCGGTACGGTCCGTCGGCGCACCGCCCGGGGCGGCCGCGTTCGTCCCGCCGTCCTTGGTCGCGCCGTCCTCGCGGGGAGTCTCGTCCCCGCCGCCCGCCGTGCTGCTCTCGTGCACTTCCGGCCCTTCAGCCATGGTGATCGTCGGATTCGACCCGGGTGACGCCCGCCGCGTGCGCGGGAGCCAGCCGTCGGATGAAGTCCTGGCCGGCCGCGAATATTTCCGCCGCGTCGTGGTCCAGCGTCGCGACGTGGAAGCTGCGCTGGCACAGCCGCTCCGTCACGTCCGTCGAGGATATCCGGGCCAGCACCAGTTCCGAGTTGGCCGGCGAGACGACGTGGTCCTGCGGGCTGTGGAACAGCAGCACCGGCTGGGTCACCTCCGGCAGCAGCCGCTGGACCTCCCGCCACAGCAGGCTCAGCGACCAGGCGGCGTGCAGCGGGGTGCGGTCGTAGCCGACCTCGGTCACGCCGGCCCGGGCGATGTCATTGGCGACCCCGGGCAGGCTGGGGACCAGGTGGCGCAGCACCGGCAGCAGCGCGCTCGCGGGGGTGTCCGAGCGCACCGACGGGTTGACCAGCACCAGGCCGGAGACCGTCGGCCCGTGCAGCGCCGCGAGCCGCAGCGCCAGCGCGCCGCCCATCGACAGCGCGCAGACGAAGACCTGCTCGCACTCCTCGGCGAGCGCCAGCAGCTCCCGCTCGACCTCGGCGTACCAGTCCTCCCAGCGGGTGAGCTGCATGTCCTGCCAGCGGGTGCCGTGCCCGGGCAGCAGCGGCAGCGACACGGTGCAACCGGCCGCCGCCAGCTCGTCGGCCCACGGCCGCAGCGACTGCGGCGAGCCGGTGAAGCCGTGGCAGAGCAGCACCCCCACCGGTCCGCCGCGGTGGCGGTACGGCTCGGCACCGGGCAGCAACGGCATGGCGGACTCCTTCGCGGGCGGGTGGCGCTGGGGGAAGGGACGCTGGAGGGGAGGTGCTGCGAATTCGCATCGTCCCACGCTCCGCGCCGGGTCGTACACCCCCTACGAGCAGGCCGGGTACGGCCGCTACGGCGGGGCCGGGCACAGCGGGCGGCCGCGGGGCATTAGGATCGACCGGTCCGCATAACAGGAGGCCCGGGTTGTTCTACCGACTGATGAAGATGATCGTCGCGCCACTGCTTCGGATCTTCTTCCGGCCCTGGATCGAGGGCGAGGAGAACATCCCCACCGAGGGTGCGGCGATCATCGCGAGCAACCACCTGTCCTTCTCGGACTCGTTCTTCTTCCCCGCGCTGATCAAGCGCCGGGTCACCTTCATCGCGAAGGCCGAGTACTTCAACACCCCGGGCCTCAAGGGCCGGCTGACCGCCGCGTTCTTCAAGGGCGTCGGCCAGCTGCCGGTGGACCGCTCGGGCGTGCGCGGCGCCGGCGAGGCCGCGATCCGCAGCGCCATCGCGGTGCTGGAGGAGGGCGAGCTGTTCGGCGTCTACCCCGAGGGCACCCGTTCGCCCGACGGCAAGCTGTACCGCGGCAAGGTCGGCGGCCTGGCCCGCGTCGCGCTGGCCACCGGCGCCCCGGTGATCCCGGTCGCCATGATCGACACCGAGAAGGTGCAGCCGCCCGGCCAGGTGGTCCCCAACTTCGGCATCCGCCCCGGCATCCGGATCGGCCGCCCGCTGGACTTCTCCCGCTACCACGGCATGGAGAACGACCGCTTCATCCTCCGTTCGGTGACGGACGAGGTGATGTACGAGATCATGCGGCTCTCCGGCCAGGAGTACGTGGACATCTACGCGACCGCCGCCAAGCGGCAGATCGCCGAGGACAAGAAGAAGGCCGACGCCGAGCGCCGGGCCGCCGCCAAGGCGGAGAAGGCGGAGGCGGCCGAGGCCGAGAAGGCGGAGAAGGCCGAGCGGGCCGCCGAGGCGGAGAAGGCGGCCGAGGCCGAGAAGTCCGCCGGGGCGGGCACCGCGGAGAAGCCGGAGAAGCCGGAGTAGGCGTCCGGGCGGCCGCTCCGAGCGGCCGTCCGGACCGGCCCGGGGAGGGGCGGGGCGGATGACGGACGACGGCGGCAGAGCCGGCGCGGTCGGCGGCACGGTGGCGGCCGGCGGCATGTCCGTCGAACTCCCGCTCTGGAAGGCGATCTCCTACTTCCGGGTGCTGGCCCTGTGCTACGCGCTGCTGCGGTACTTCAACTCGTACCTGCACTTCCTGCACCCGGTGGCCGGCTGGATCTTCCTCGGCGCGCTGACCCTGTGGACCCTGGCCAGCACCCGGGCCTTCGCCAACCCGCAGCGCTGCACCCGGTTCGTCCTGGGCACCGACCTCGCCCTCGCCGTCACCGGCATCGTGATGAGCGGCATGACCGACTCCCCGGCCCGGATCAGCCACGGCGCGCCCACCCTGCCGACCATCTGGGCGGCCGGCACGGTGCTGGGCTTCGCCGCGAAGGGCGGCTGGCGCCCGGCGGCGGCCTCGGGCTCGGTGATCGGCGTCGCCAACATCCTCGGCCACGGCGGGCCGACCGGCGACAACATCCACAACATCGTGCTGCTGATGGTGGCCGGCTGCGCGATCGGCTACGTGATCGAGCTGGCCCGGGCCAGCGAGGCCACCCTCACCCGGGCGCTCCAGGTCGAGGCGGCCACCCGGGAGCGCGAGCGGCTCTCCCGGGACATCCACGACGGCGTGCTCCAGGTGCTCGCCCTGGTCCAGCGGCGCGGCGCGGAGCTGAGCGGTACGGAGCCGGGCGGCGGGACGGGCTCCGGTACGGACTTCGCCGAGCTCGGCCGGCTGGCCGGTGAACAGGAGCGCGCGCTGCGGGCCCTGATGACGGGCGGTCCGCTGCCGGAGCAGCGCGCGCCGCGCTCCGACGCCGCCGAGCCGCCGGACCCGGACGCCCTTCGCGACCTCACCGCGCTGCTGCGCCCGTACGCGGACGAGCGGATCACGCTCTCCGCCCCCGGCACCCCGGTGCCGCTGCCCGGTGCGGCGGCGGGCGAGCTCGCGGCGGCGGTCGGCGCCGCCGTCGACAACGTGCGCAAGCACGCGGGGGAGCGGGCCCGGGCCTGGATCCTGGTCGAGGACGAGCCGGAGGCCGTCACGGTCAGCATCCGCGACGACGGTCCCGGCTTCGCCCCCGGCCGGCTCGGCGAGGCGGAGCAGGCCGGCCGGCTCGGCGTCTCCCAGTCCATCCGCGGCCGGCTGCTGGACCTCGGCGGCACGGCCGAGCTGTACTCGGCGCCCGGGGAGGGCGTCGAGGTCGAACTGCGCGTCCCGAGGAAGGCCACTCCATGACCGACCAGCCGATGACCGACCAGCCGACCGCCGACCGGCCGGTGCGGGTGATGGTGGTGGACGACCACCCGATGTGGCGGGACGCCGTCTCGCGCGACCTCGCCGAGGCCGGACTGGACGTGGTGGCCACCGCGGGCGACGGCGAGGAGGCCGTGCGCCGGGCCCGTGCCTGCACGCCGCAGGTCGTCGTGCTGGACCTCAACCTGCCCAGCCTGTCCGGCGCGGAGGTGTGCCGCCAGGTGGTCGCGCACGACCCGGCGGTCCGGGTGCTGGTGCTGTCGGCCAGCGGCGAGCACCAGGACGTGCTGGAGGCGGTGAAGTCCGGCGCGACCGGCTACCTGGTGAAGTCGGCCGGGCGGGAGGAGCTGCTGGACGCGGTGCGCCGTACGGCCGTCGGCGACGCGGTGTTCACCCCGGGCCTGGCCGGCCTGGTGCTCGGCGAGTTCCGCCGGCTGGCCGCCGAGCCGGCCCCGGCCTCGGCGCCGGCCGCCCCGCAGCTGACCGCCCGGGAGACGGAGGTGCTGCGGCTGGTGGCCAAGGGACTGTCGTACCGGCAGATAGCCGACCGGCTGGTGCTGTCGCACCGGACGGTGCAGAACCACGTGCAGAACACGCTCGGGAAGCTGCAGCTGCACAACCGGGTGGAGCTGGTCCGGTACGCCATCGAGCAGGGCCTGGACGACGAGATCTGAGCGCCGCCCGGCCCCGCGCCGCCGCCCCGTCGGACGGCGGCGCCCGGTGCGACGGCGCGGCCCGGTGCGACGGCGCGGGCCCCGGGGGGGGGCATCCGCCCCGGGCCGCGCCGCCGGCGGAGCGCCGCGCGGCCGTGGCCTCCGGGCGCCGGGCCGGCACGCTGCGGTCCCCGGGCCGGGTGGGCCCC
>NZ_JBSFJC010000166.1:0-15142 GCF_053597855.1 Kitasatospora sp. NPDC001225 | reverse complement strand
GCCGCTCGTAGAAGCCGTCCAGGGCGACCGGCTCCGCGCCGGCCGGCGGCCACGCGCCGGGGGCGGCGGTGTCCGGCGCCTGCTCGCCGGCCAGGAAGCCGGTGGCGTGCCTGGTCCAGGCACCGCCCTCGCCGTCCTCGGGCCGCGAGTACAGGGCGAACGGCCGCCGGCCGTCGGCGGCGTCGTCCTCCGGCACGTCCACCCGCAGGTGCAGCTGCAGGGCGCCGCCTCCGGGGACGAGCAGCGGGGCCTCGATCACCAGCTCCTCGACGGTGGGCGTGCCCGCCTCGTCGCCGGCCCGCGAGGCCAGCTCCAGCAGCGCGGCCCCCGGGGCGAGGACGGTGCCGGCGACGGCGTGGTCCGCGAGCCACGGGTGGTCCTTCGGGTCGAGCCGTCCGGTGAGGAGCGCCCCGCCCTCGGGCAGTTGCACCGCCGCGCCCAGCAGCGGGTGCCCGACGGGCGCCAGCCCGGCGGCGCCCACGTCGGTGGCGGGGCGGGTCTCCAGCCAGTAGCGCTGGTGCTGGAAGGGGTAGGTGGGCAGCTCGGAGGCGGGGAGGAGGGCGGCGTCCGGGAAGGCCGTGGACCAGTCCACGGGCAGGCCGTGCACGTGGAGTTCGGCGGCGGCGAGCAGGACACGGTCCCAGCCGCCGTCCTCGCGCCGAAGGGTCCCGGTGACGACGGTCGGCGCCTGCACGGCCTCCTCCAGGGCCTCGACGACGGCGTGGGCGAGCACGGGGTGGGCGCTGACCTCGACGAACGCCCGGAAACCGTCACCGGCCAGGGTGTCGACGGCCTCGGCGAAGCGGACGGTCTGCCGCAGGTTGCGGTACCAGTACCCGGCGTCCAACTCCGGGCCCTCCAGCCAGCGGCCCTCGACCGTCGACAGGAACGGGACGACGGCCGGCTGCGGCTTCACCGAACCCAGCAGCTCGGCGAGTTCGGCCTCGATCGACTCCACGTGCGAGGTGTGCGAGGCGTAGTCCACCGGAATCCGGCGCACCCGCACGCCCTGCTCCTCGTACCCGGTCACCAGGGTGTCGAGCGCGGCCGGGTCACCGGCGACGACCACCGAGGACGGACCGTTCACGGCCGCGACCTCCACGCCGTCCGGCAGCGTGCCGATCACCTCGGCGAGCGGCAACCCGACCGACACCATCCCGCCGCGTCCGGCCAGACCCCGCGCGATGGCCTGCGACCGCAACGCCACCACCGCCGCCGCGTCCTCCAGCGAGAGGATGCCCGCGACGTGCGCCGCCGCGATCTCCCCCTGCGAGTGACCCACCACCGCGTCCGGCACCACACCCAGCGACGCCCAGAGGCGCGCCAGGCCGACGTTCACCGCGAACGACACCGGCTGCACCACATCCACCCGCTCCAACGAAGCGGCACCCGGCACCTGGTTCACCACATCCAGCAACGACCAGTCGACATAAGCCCTCAGAGCCTTGTCGACCTCACCGAGCGCCTCCGCGAACACCGCCGACTCCGCGAGCAGCCGACGCCCCATCCCAGCCCACTGGGAACCCTGACCCGGGAAGACGAACACCGACCGGCCGCTCACCTCCGCCCGGCCGGAGACGACACCCGCCTCCTCCTCCCCCCGTGCCACCGCTTCCAGCGCCGCCACCGTGTCCGCACGGTCGGCGGCCACCACCACGGCGCGCTGCTCCAGCGCGGCCCGCGCGGTGACGAGGGTGCGGGCGGTACGGGCCAGGCCGGTGTCCGGCTGCTCGGCCAGGAGCCGGCCCCAGGCGCCGGCCTGGGCCCGCAGGGCGTCCTCGGAGGCGGCCGACAGCACCAACGGCAGTGCGGCACCGGTCGGTTCGACCTCCGGCTGCGGGGCGTCCCCGACCGGGGCCTGCTCCAGGATCACGTGGGCGTTGGTGCCGCTGACGCCGAAGGAGGAGACGGCGGCCCGGCGCGGCCGGTCGACCTCGGGCCAGTCGCGGCGTTCGGTGAGGAGCGCGACCGCACCCGAGTCCCAGTCGACCTTCGAGGTGGGTGTGTCGATGTGCAGACTCTTCGGCAGCACGCCGTGCCGCAGCGCCTCCACCATCTTGATGACCCCGGCCGCACCGGCCGCCGCCTGGGTGTGGCCGATGTTGGACTTCAACGACCCCAGCCAGAGCGGCTGTTCGGCCGGACGGCCCTGCCCGTAGGTGGCCAGCACCGCCTGCGCCTCGATCGGGTCGCCCAGCGAGGTCCCCGTCCCGTGCCCCTCGACGGCGTCGACGTCCGCGGCCGTCAGCCGGGCGTTGGCGAGGGCCGCCCGGATCACCCGCTCCTGCGAGGGGCCGTTCGGGGCGGTCAGGCCGTTGGACGCGCCGTCCTGGTTGACGGCCGAACCCCGGACCACGGCCAGCACCTCGTGCCCCAACCGCCGGGCGTCCGACAGCCGCTCCAGCAGCACCAGGCCCACGCCCTCGGCCCAGGCGGTGCCGTCGGCGCCGTCCGCGTAGGCCCGGGCCCGGCCGTCGGCGGAGAGCGCTCGCTGGCGGGAGAACTCGACGAAGGAGGTGGGCCGGGCCATGATCGCGGCGCCGCCGGCCAGGGCGAGCGTGCACTCGCCGTCGCGCAGCGCCTGGGCGGCCAGGTGCAGGGCCACCAGGGAGGAGGAGCAGGCGGTGTCCACCGTCACCGACGGGCCTTCGAGGCCGAGGGTGTAGGAGATGCGGCCGGAGGCGACCGAGCCGGCGTTGCCGGTGCCCAGGTAGCCCTCCAGGCCGTCCGGGACCTCGGCGAGGTCGGTGGCGTAGTCGTGGTACATCAGGCCCGCGTAGACGCCGACCGGCTGCCCCTTGAGCGAGGTCGGGTCGATGCCCGCGCGCTCCAGCAGTTCCCAGGAGGTCTCCAGCAGCAGCCGCTGCTGCGGGTCCGTCGCGAGCGCCTCGCGCGGGGAGATCCCGAAGAAGGCGGCGTCGAACTCGCCCGCGTCGTGCAGGAATCCGCCGTGGCGGGCGTAGGAGGTGCCGGGGACGGCCGGGTCCGGGTCGTAGAGGGCGTCGAGGTCCCAGCCGCGGTCGGCGGGGAAGGGGGTGATCGCGTCGGTGCCCTCGGCGACCAGCCGCCACAGGTCGGCCGGGGAGGCGACGCCGCCGGGCAGCCGGCAGGCGGCGCCGACGATGACGACGGGGTCCTCGGCGGGCGGCACGGTGCGCGGTACGGGCGCGGGCCGGGCGGCGGTGGCCGGACGGCCGGTCAGCGCGTTCAGCAGGAAGGCCGCGACGGCGGTCGGGTTGGGGTGGTCGAAGGCGAGGGTGGCGGGCAGCCGCAGGCCGGTGGCGGCGGTGAGGCGGCCGCGCAGTTCGACGGCGGTGGCGGAGGTGAAGCCGAGGTCCTTGAACGGGCCGTCGGGGCGGATCGGGTCGGGGCCGTCGCCGGCCAGCCCGGCGGTCTCCGCGAGGACGAGGTCGAGCAGCTCGCGCTGCCGGTCGGCGGCCGATCGGGCGGCCAGGCGGCGGCGCAGCGCGGCGGCGGTCGCGGTGTCCGGGGCGCTCGGGCCGGCCGGGGTGTCGATGAGGTCGCGCAGCAGGGCCGGGACGTCCTGCGGGGCGAGGGCGTCCAGCCCTTCGGGGTCGAGCCGGAGCAGCAGCAGGGAGGTGTGGTCGGCCAGGTGGGCGGCGTCGAAGGCGGCGGCGCTCTCCTGGGCGGTGAGCCGGCCGAGGCCGGGCGGCACGGGGCGTCCGTCGCCGTCGGCGGGGCCGGTGATGAGGGCGAGGCCGGGCAGGCCGTGGCGGCTGCGGTGGTGGGCGAGGGCGTCGAGGAACGCCGCGGCGGCGGCCTCCCCGGGGGCGCCGGGGGTGCCGAGCGGTCCGACGGTGGGGGTGTGCACGACGAAGGCGGACAGCTCGGTGCCGGCGGTCAGTTCGTGCAGGTTGACGGCGGCGGCGAGGGCGGCGCCGAGGCCGGGGAAGGCCGCGCCGGGGGTGTGGACGACGGCGTTGAAGCGCGTGCCCGGGCCGGCCAGCCAGTCGGCGAGGGCGTCGCGGTCGGCGAGGTCGAGGGCGCTGAGGGTGGTCTCGGCGCCGGCGGCGGTGAGCCGCCCGGCGAGTTCGGCGGCGGCCCGGTCGGCGGGGCCGTGGGGGCTGGTGAGCAGGATCCGGCGCACGCCGCGGCCGGCCACCAGGTGGTGGGCGACGGCGGCGGCGGCCGGCCCGTCGGCGCCGGTGACCAGGACGGTGCGGCACGGGTCGAAGCGGGCGCCGGGCTCGCCGTGGGCGAGCGCGGCGGACACCCGGGCGGCGCGCGGGCGCAGCGCCACGCCGGAGCGGACGACGAGTTCGGGTTCGCCGGAGGCGACGGCGGTGGCCAGGGCGTCGGCGGCGTTCTCCTCCGCGTCGAGGTCGACCAGCAGGAACCGGCCGGGGTTCGCCACCCGGGCGGCGCGGACCACGCCGCGCAGCGCGGCCTGGACGAGGTCGGTGGCGCCGCCCGGTCCGGCGGCGCCCCGGGTGACGACGACCAGCACGGTGTCGGCGAGCCGTTCCTCGGCGAGCCAGGCGGTGAGCTGCCCGTCGAGGGCGCGCACGGCCTCCTCGACGTCGGCGGCGAGCGGCCCGGGGGTGCGCAGGCCGGCGCCGACGCCGAGCACGGCGGCATCGGGCAGCGGGCCGGCCGCGGCCAGCGCGGCCGGGTCGGGGTGGGCGGCGGCGCCGAGGGCGTCGGCGAGGCCGAAGGCGTCCGCGCCGAGCACCGCCCAGGTGCCGGCGGCGGAACGGGCGCCGGGGACGGAGGAGAGCGGCAGCCAGTCGACGCGGAACAGGTGCTCGTAGTGGCTGCCGCCGGCGGCCCGCAGCCGGGCGGGCGCGTCCAGCAGCACGTGCCGGGTGATCTTGCCGGAGGCGGTGCGCGGGATGCGCTCCGTCTCGTACAGCTCCTCGGGGACCTTGAAGTAGGAGAGCCGTTCCCGGCAGGCGGCCAGCAGGGCCTCCGGGTCGAGGCCGCCGGGGCCGGGCACCAGGAAGGCCACCGGCACCTCGCCGAGCACCTCGTGGGGCTTGCCGACGACGGCGACGTCCGCGACGCCGGGCACGCCGCGCAGCACCTCCTCGACCTCGGCCGGGTGGATGTTCTCGCCGCCGCGGATGATGAGTTCCTTGATCCGGCCGGTGATGGTGAAGTAGCCGGAGCCGTCGCGCCGGGCGAGGTCGCCGGTGTGGTACCAACCGCCGCGCAGCGCCTGCTCGGTGGCCTCGGGCTGGTTGTGGTAGCCGAGCATCACGCTCGGGCCGCGCACCCAGACCTCGCCCTCCTCGCCGTCGGCGGCGTCGAGGCCGGTCTCGACGTCGACCAGGCGCACGCCCAGGCCGGGGACGGGCAGGCCGCAGGAGCCCTCGACGCGGGCGCCGGTGGGCCAGTTGACGGTGATCGAGCCGCAGGTCTCGGTGGAGCCGTAGGCGTCGATGAGCGGCGCGCCGAACGCCTCCTCGAAGGAACGCCGCAGCGCGGCGGTGGTCATGGCGCCGCCGACCAGGCACATCCGCAGGGCCGGCGCGGTGAAGCCGTCCTCCCGGGCGGCGCGCACCAGCTGCTGGTACATGGTGGGCACGCCGGCCAGGAAGGTCGCGGACTCCTCGCGGACGGCTTCCAGGACGTCCCGCGCGGCGAAGCCGTCGAGAATGCGGGCGGTGGCGCCGACGGCGGTGACGCTCAGTACGCAGGCGATGTGGGAGAGGCTGTGGAACAGCGGCAGCGGCCAGACCACCCGGTCCTCGGCGCTCAGGCCGGGCACCGGCACGTAGCAGGCGGCGACCGACCAGAGGCAGTTGCGCTGGGTGGACAGCACGCCCTTGGGCCGGCCGGTGGTGCCGGAGGTGTAGAGCATCCAGGCGGGGTCGTCGAGGCCGAGGTCGTCGCGCGCGGGGGTGGCGGGGTCGGTGCCGGCCAGGGTCTCGAAGGAGAGGGTGCCGGCCGGGACGGGGCCCTCGCCGGTGACGATCACCCGCAGGTCGGCCCGGCCGCGGGCGAGGGCGTCCAGGCCGGCGGCGCGGGCGGCGTCGGTGATGACGACGCGGGCGCCGCTGTCGTCCAGCAGGTGGGTGAGCTCGGCCTCGGTGGCGTGCGGGTTGAGCGGGACGCCGATGGCGCCGGCGCGCAGGATGCCGAAGTAGGCCTCCACCACCTCGACGCTGTTGCCGAGCAGGATCGCGGCCCGGTCGCCGGGCTGGAGGCGCAGGTCGGCGAGGTGGCCGGCGATCCGGCCGGTGCGGGCGTGGAGCTCGCCGTAGGTCACGCCGCGGACGGCGTCGCGGAACGCGGTCTTGTCCGAGCTGTCGCGGGCGTGCTCGGCCAGCAGTTCGGGCAGCGGCCGGATCAGCTCGGTGCGCAACATGCCGTCACTTCCTTGGGTCGGTTCAGGGTCGGTTCGGGGTCTGTTCCGGTCGGCCCGGTTCGGGCCTCGGGCGGGGGCATTCGATTTCCGCCCGGCACCGGGGGTGGGCGGCGGCGGAATGGGATGGCATTTCCGGGCCGGAATTTCGCGGTACGGGGCCGGCGCAATTGCCGGGCGGCCTTTCCGGGGCGGCCGTACGCGAATTCCCGCCGGTCACAGTCTCGTGCGGCGGGGGCTCCGGGCCGCCCCTATCCGACCCCCTATACGGGCCCTAATCACGGTGGACGGGGCAGGGGTAGCGGGCACGGCCGCGGCTGAGCGGTGGGTGGGAACGGCGCCGCCCCGCCGGGCGTGGGCGCGGCGGGGCGGGGAGGGCGGACCGGCCCGGACCGGCCGGTGGGGCGGCCGGGTGGGGCGGCCGGGTGGGGCGGGATCGCGGCCGGTCAGTGGGCCGGGACGGGTTCGGGCAGCAGGGCGAGCAGGTCGTCGGGCCGGCGCAGCACCGCGTCGGGCCGTTCGGCGAGCAGCGCCGCCTCGTCGCTCTCGCCCCACAGCACGGCGATCGCGCCGACCCCGGCGCCCCGGGCGCTCGCCAGGTCGGTGACGGCGTCGCCGACCATGACGGTCCGTTCGGCCGGCACGTCGAGCAGTTCCAGGGCGCGCAGCACGATGTCGGGCGCGGGCTTGGCCCGGGGGACCTCGTCGGAGCCGAGCACGTGGTCGAAGTGGTGCAGCAGGCCGAGCTGGTCGAGCAGCGAGCGGGCCCGGGGGCCGCTCTTGCCGGTGGCCACGGCCAGCCGGATGCCGCGCCGGTTGAGGTCGACGAGCAGCTCCCGCACCCCGGCGTGCACAGTGACCTGGGGGGCGAGCCGGTAGCTCTCCCGGACGAAGGGCTCCTCCAGGGCGAGCGGCAGCCCCATGATCCGCATGATGTCCGGGAAGTAGCGGCCGAGGTGGCGGCAGTACTCCTCGAACGGCGGGTTGCCGTCGCCGACCACCTCCTCGTAGGCGGTGAGGAACGCCCGGCGCATCACGTCGAAGCTGTCGACGATGACGCCGTCGAGGTCGAAGACCACGGCGCGCAGCGGGGAGCGGGCGGCGAGCGCGTGGCCGTCGGGCCCGGTGGTCGGGGCGGTGGCTGCGAGCTGGTCGATCGGCATGGGATCTCCATGGGACGAGGGGCTGCCCGGACGGGTGACCGGGCCTGGCGCCCCGGGGCCGAGGGGATGGGCACGGCCTCCGGGGCCGGGGCACGGGGCTGCTCGGGTGGAGCCGCGGCTCGGCGGGGAACGGCGGGAACGGCGGGGACGGCAGTCGGACCCCGACGACGGTCAGACGGCGAGCGCCGCGGCCTCGTCGGCGAGCCGCGGCCGCGGGGCGCGGGCCGCCGCGTAGAGCCGCTCGATGACCGAGATGGTGTGGTGGGCGCGCTTCACGGCCGCGCCGCGCGAGGCCGGGTCGGCGAGCACGGCGGGCAGCTCGTCGAGCTGGCGCACGTACTCGGTGCCGACGTTCTCCCCGGGCAGCGGGACCTCGGTGGTGACGCCGTCGCGGGTCCGGGTGAGGCGCGGGACCCGGCGGTTCGGGCTGAAGCCGAAGGTGCACTCCAGGGTCGCGGAACCGGTGGCGCCCTCCACGGTGATCCGGGTGGTGTCGACGGACTCGTGGGAGGCCCAGCTCGCCCGCACCGCCACCGAGACGCCGGTGTCGGTGAGCAGGAAGCCGCGGGCGGTGTCCTCGACGTCGCCCGCGCCGTCCGGCCCCTCGGTGCCGCGCCAGCCGGCGCCGCGCCTGCCGTCGTTGACGAAGTCGGCGGAGAGCGAGCCGAGCACCGACGGGAACCGGACGTCGCCGCCGAGCACGGCCTGGGCCGTGTCCAGCAGGTGCCAGCCGAGGTCGACCAGGGCGCCGCCGCCGGAGAGCCGCCGGCTGGTGAACCACCCGCCGGCGTCGGGGACACCGCTGGCGCGGACCCAGGCGAGGTCGACGTGGCGGATCGGGCCGAGGTCCGCCGCCAGCTCGGTGAGGGCGGCGACGTCCGGCCGGTAGCGGGCGGCGCTGCCCGCCAGCAGGACGGTCCCGCCGGCGCGTTCGGCGGCGGCCAGCCGGTCCGCCTCGGCGGAGCTGAGGCAGACCGGCTTCTCCAGGAACACCGGGATGCCGCGGGCGAGCAGGCGTTCGGCCACGGGGGTGTGCAGGTGGTTGGGCACCGCGACGACCGCGAGGTCGACGTCGGGGCCGAGCAGGTCGGCGTCGGCGAGGAGCGCGGCGCCGGCCGGCACGTGCTCCGCGCCGCCGGGGCCGGGCTCGACGACGGCGGTGACCCGGTAGGCCGGGTGGGCCGTCAGCCGGGGCAGCCAGATGGTGCGGCCCGCCCAGCCGAGGCCGACGACGGCCACCCGCACCGGGGCGTCCGGCCCCCGTCCGGCGGTGCTCACCCGCGCGTTCACACCGCGGCCAGGGCGTCGGCGATGATCTGGGCGGTGTCCTCGATCGCCCGCTCGCTCGCGAGGAGGGTGCGGTGGTGCAGCCAGATGCCGTCGGCGGTGAGCGCCTCGCTGTTGGGGCAGGCCTTGGCCAGCGCGTCGACGCTGGTGTCGGGCGCGGCCGACTCCCAGAAGCCGTCCGAGCGGTAGATGGCGCGGAAGACCACGAAGGCGGGCAGGCCGCGCGCGATCAGGTCGTCGACCAGGGCGTTGCGCCGGTCCTCGCCGAGGCCGGGCACCCGGAACATCGCCATGTAGTGCGGGACGCGGTCGGCCCGCTCGTCGTGGCCCTGCGGCACCACACCGGGGATCTCCGTCAGCAGGCTCTTGAGCAGCTTGGCGCGCTCCTCGCGGACGCTGATCTGGCCGTCCAGGCGGGCGAGCTGGGCGCGCAGCACGCTCGCGGAGAACTCGTTGAGCCGGAAGTTGGAGCCGGAGGTCTGGTGGTAGTACTTCCGGTCCGTCGGCGGGCGGCCGCAGCTGTGCCGCAGGAACGCCTCGTCGTACTGGGCGGTCTCCGGGAAGGTGACGGCGCCGCCCTCGCCGGCCGTCATCAGCTTGCCGTTCTGGAAGCTGAACGCGGCGATCGAGCCCAGCTCGCCGACCCGGCGGCCGCGCCAGCGGGCGCCGTGGGCGTGCGCGGCGTCCTGCACGATCGAGACGCCCGAGTCGGCGGCGAGCTTGTCGAGGGCGTCCAGATCGGCGATCTGGCCGGCGATGTGGACGGGCATGATCGCCCGGGTCCGCGGGGTGATCGCGGCGGCGGCCGCCTCGGGGCTCAGGTTGTAGGTGTCGAGGTCGATGTCGACCGGCACCGCGGTGGCGCCGAGCCGCTGGGCGGCCTGGGAGGAGGAGATGAACGTGAACGCGGGCACGATGACCTCGGTGCCCGGGCCGACAGCGAGCAGCTGGAGGGCGATCTCCAGCGCGTGGGTGCCGTTGGTGACGGCGAGCGCCTTGGCGGCGCCGTGGTACTCGGCGAACTCCTGCTCGAAGGTGTCGACCTCCTTGCCGCCCATCCGCCACCACTGGCCCTGCTCCAGGGCCCTGAGCAGTCCTTCGCGCTCGGCATCGTCGTACTGGGGCCAGACCGGGAACTCCGGGGCCGGACGTCCTTGGGCACTCATGATTCCGCGCAGCCTTTCCTGTCGGGGGGACCGTGGAACGGGACGCTAACCCAGGAAATCCGGCCCGTCACCTCCCCTACGCACCCCCCTACAAAGCCCTTGTCCTGCAGTTCGGCAACCCACTCCGGTTTCGTCCGGGGAATTCGCTGCTATAACCGGAATATGAGCGAACTGCTATTGCTGAACGGCCCCAATCTCGGGATTCTCGGCCGCCGCGAGCCGGAGGTCTACGGCACCGACACCCTGGCCGACATCGAGGCCGCGGTCGCCGCCGAGGTGGCCGGCCGGGGCTGGAAGGTGGTCTCCGTCCAGCGCGAGTCCGAGGGTCAGCTGATCGAGGCGGTGCAGGACGCCTGGGACGGCTCCGTCGGGGCGATCGTCAACCCGGGCGCGCTGATGATCGCCGGCTGGGGCCTGCGCGACGCGCTCGCCGCCTACCCGCGGCCGTTCGTCGAGGTGCACCTGTCCAACGTCTGGGCGCGCGAGTCCTTCCGGCACGAGTCGGTACTGGCGCCGATCGCCTCGGGCGTGATCGTCGGGCTCGGCGCGCTCGGCTACCGGCTCGCCGCGCAGGCGCTGCTGGCGAAGGTCCCGGCGTCCTGATGGGCTTCGCGACGGGCGCCCCGGCAGGGGGCACCACGACGACGCGGGCCGCGGCGGCGCCGGGTCCCGCGGTTCAGGCTCCGACGGCTCAGGGCCCCGCGGCTCAGGGTCCGCCGCCGCAGGCCCCCACGGCCCAGGCCCCCACGGCTCAGGCCCCGACGGCCGCCCGGGGCGTGCTCGGCATCGACATCGGCGGCACCAAGGTGGCGCTGCGCGCCGAGGACGGCCCGCCCGGCGGGCCGGTCCGCACCGAGGAGGCCGTGCTGCGCTGGCCCGGTGCCCGGGTGGCCGGCGCCTACGCCGACTGGACGGCGCTGGCCGGCACGGTCGCCGACCTGCGCGAGCGCTGGGAGGGCGACTTCGCGGCGGTCGGGGTGGCCGTGCCCGCGACCCTCGGCCCGGACGGCCGGGTGCTCGCCTGGCCCGGCCGCCCCGACTGGCGCGGCTTCGACCTCGTCCCGGCACTGCGGCGGCTCTTCCCCGCCGCCGCCCTGGCCTGGGCGGACGACGGCGACCTGGCCGCACTCGCCGAGGCGGTGCACACCGGGTCCGGGCACGTGGTCTACCTGGGTGTCGGGACGGGCGTCGGCGGCGGCGTCGTGCACGGCGGCGCGCCGCTGCCGGGCCAGGGGCGCGGCTCCTGCGAGGCGGGCCACCTGATCGTCGACCGCCGGGGCCCGGTCTGCGACTGCGGGCGGCGCGGCTGCCTGCAGGCCACCGCCTCCGGTCCGGCGACCCTGCGGCGCGCGGAACTGCTGCGCGGCGCGCCGGTCGAGTACCCGGAGCTGCGGTCCGGGCTGGCCGAGGGCGCGCCGTGGGCGGTGGAGGCCGTCGAGGAGACCTGCGCCGCGCTGGCGGCCGCGGCCGTCTCGCTCGGCGAGCTATTCCACCCCGAACTGACCGTGCTGGGCGGCGGGTTCGCCGACGGACTGCCCGGCTTCACGGCGCGGGTGGAGGCGCACGCCGCCGCGCTGGCCCGCCCCGGCGGCCCGGTCCCCGCGATCCGGCCGGCCGTGCTCGGCGGGCTGTCCTCGCTGCACGGCGCCCTCGCGCTGGCGCGACTGCAGCCCGCTGCCTGAAGCGCACCCGGCCACACCCCCATCGAGCGACACCGCACACCACCTCACCGACCAGCCCTGGGAGCCGAGTTGACCACGACAGAAACCCTCGTCCGTACGGACGGCGGGCTGCGGCGCATCGACGTGGAGCTGGGTGAGCGCGGCTACCCGGTGCTGATCGGCCCCGGCGCCCGCCACCGGCTGGCCGGGGTGCTCGCGGGGATCGGCGCCCGCCGGGTCGCGGTGGTCAGCGCCCGGCCCGCCGAGTGGCTGCCCGACACCGGTCTCGACACCCTGGTGGTGGAGGCGAAGGACGGCGAGGAGGGCAAGTCCCTCGCCTGGGTGGCCGAACTGTGCAGCCGTTTCACCGCGTTCGGCCTCGGCCGGGCGGACGCCGTGGTCTCCTGCGGCGGCGGCACCACCACCGACGCGGTCGGGCTCGCCGCCGCGCTGTACCACCGGGGCGTGCCCGTGGTGCACCTGCCCACCTCGCTGCTGGCCCAGGTCGACGCGAGCGTCGGCGGCAAGACGGCGGTGAACCTCCCGGAGGGCAAGAACCTGGTGGGCGCGTACTGGCAGCCGTCCGCCGTGCTCTGCGACACCGACTACCTCGACACCCTCCCGCCGCGCGAACGCGTCAACGGCTACGGGGAGATCGCCCGTTGCCACTTCATCGGCGCCGGGGACCTCCGCCACCTGCCGCTGCCCGAGCAGATCGCCGCGAGCGTCGCCCGCAAGGCCGCCGTGGTGGCCGCCGACGAGCGCGACACCGGGCTGCGGCACATCCTCAACTACGGCCACACCCTGGGCCACGCGCTGGAACGCGCCACCGACTTCCGGCTGCGCCACGGCGAGGCGGTCGGCGTCGGCACGGTCTTCGCCGGCCGGCTGGCGGGCGCGCTCGGCCGGATCGGCCCCGAGCGGGTCGCCGAGCACCACGAGGTGGTCGCCCACTACGGGCTGCCGACCGCGCTGCCGCCGGAGGTCGGCACCGGGGCGCTGATCGCCCTCATGCGGCTGGACAAGAAGGCCGTCGACGGGCTCTCCTTCGTCCTGGACGGCCCGCGCGGCGCCGAACTCGTCAGCGACGTCCCCGAGTCACTGGTCGCCCGCACGCTGGACGCCATGCCGCGCACCGCCGCCGGGGAGGCCTGAGGTGTCCCTTCACCCCGACCTGCCGACCCCTGACCTGCCGACCCCCGACGCACCGGCCCCCGACGCACCCGACGCGCCGGCCGCCCGTCCGCCGATCTCCGGCCGCACCCGGCTGTTCGCGGTGCTCGGCGACCCGGTCGCACAGGCCAAGGCGCCCGCCCTGCTCAACCCGCTGTTCGCGGCGAGCGGCGTGGACGCCGTGCTCGTCCCCGTGCACGCCCCGGCGGACCGGCTGGACGAGGTCGTCCGAGGACTGAAGGCCGTCGCCAACCTGGACGGGCTGCTGGTCACCGTCCCGCACAAGCTGGCGATGTGCGGGCATGCCGACGAACTCAGCGACGCCGCCGCCCTGTTGGGCAGCACCAACGCGCTGCGCCGCGAGCCGGACGGCCGCTGGTACGGCGACAACTTCGACGGCGCCGGGTTCGTCCGGGGCCTGGCCGCCGCCGGGCACCACCCGGCCGGGCTGCGGGTGGCACTGGCCGGCGCCGGAGGCGCGGGGCTCGCCATCGCCGCCGCCCTGCTCGCCGAAGGAGCCGCCGCACTCACCGTGACCGATCCCGACCGGGGCCGGGTGGACGCCCTGCTGGAGCGGCTCGGCACCCGCTGGCCCGGCCGCGTGGCCGCCGCCCCGCGCCCGCCCTCCGGCGTCGACCTCGCGGTCAACGCCACCCCGCTGGGCCTGGACCCGGCCGACCCGCTCCCCTTCGACCCGGCCCCGCTGGCGCCCGGCGCGCTGGTCGCCGACATCATCATGACGCCCGCCGAGACCCCGCTGCTGCGCACCGCCGCCGCCCTCGGCCTCGCCACCCACCCCGGCATCCACATGCTCGCCGAGCAACTGCCGCTCTACCGCTCCTTCTTCCGCCTTCCGGGGTGATCCCCCGTCCCTCCGGAGCCGGCCGACCCCCGTGGCCGCTCCCTCCCCCCATCCCCGCAAAGGATCCAAACGATCATCCCACCGGCCGGTCGCCACCGACCTGACCACGCCTGATACCGTGCCATCGCCGTGGTGTTCGGGAAACCGGTCTGATTCCGGTGCGGCCCTCGCCACTGTTGCCGCGGAGTTCCGCGGCCCTCGCTGACCGGCTTTCGCCAGCGGTCAGGGCCACTGGGCGGGCTGGGAGAGCCGCTCGGGAAGGTCGGTCGCGGCGTGTTGATGCGGAAGCCAGGAGACCGGCCACGGCGCGACATGTTCCACGAGGGTTTTGGAGAACACGTGCCCAGCGGTCAGCCGTACCCGCATCCGGTCCGATCCATACGTTCCATGCGCTCCGCGCGCTCCATGCGTCCCGTACATCCCACAGGTCCGACACGTGTCGGCCGGGCCGTCGCGGCCCTGCTGTTCGTCGGCGTGCTCGGAGGTTGCGCGGGCGCCCCCGCGCCCGTCGCGTCCGGCGGGGCGACCGGAAGTGCCGCGCCGGTCAGCGTGGACAACTGCGGGACCACCGTGACGGTCGGCGCGCCGCCCGAGCGGCTGGTGACGCTCAACCAGGGTGCCACCGAGGTGGCCCTGGCCCTCGGGCTGGAGTCCCGCATGGCCGGTACCGCCTACCTCGACGACTCCGTCCCGGAGAAGTGGAAGGCCGCCTACGACTCCGTCCCGGTGCTCTCCAAGAAGTACCCGACGAAGGAGAACCTCCTCGCGGCCCGTCCCGACTTCCTGTACGCCTCCTACTCCAGCGCGTTCACCGACAAGGTCGCGGGCACCCGGGAGGAGCTGCGCGGCCAGGGCGTCCCGTCGTACCTGTCCCCGTTCGGCTGCTCGGACAAGAGCCAGGTGCCGCCGACGACCTGGCATGCGGCGTGGGGCGAGCTGAACGACGTCGCCAAGGTCTTCGGCGTCCCGGAGCGGGCCGCCGCGATCCAGCGCCAGCAGGAGCAGCAGCTGGCGCAGTTCACGGCGACGGCCGCGGGCAAGGGCCTGAAGGTCCTGTGGTTCGACTCGGACACCAAGACGCCGTTCGTCGGCGCCGGCCAGGGCGGCCCCCAACTCGTGCTCGACGCCGTGGGCGCCCGCAACGTCTTCGGGGACCTGCCCGGCAGTTGGCAGAACGTGAGCTGGGAGAAGGTCGTCGCGGCGGACCCGGACGCCATCGTGGTCGCGGACGCCGACTGGGACACCGCCCAGTCCAAGATCGACTACCTGGAGAACGACCCGGTCCTGAGCAAGCTCACCGCCGTGCAGCGCAAGGCCTTCGTGACGGTGCCGTTCTCCGAGTCGACCCCCGGTGTGCTGCTCGCCGACGGTGCCGCCCGGGTGTCCGACGGGCTGGGCCGACTGCACCCGGCTTCATGACCGCCGCGCCCCACCCCGTCGCGCGGCCCGCTGGTCCACCTGATCAACGAGCGCGTCCAGTACGTGAGCAAGGCGGGCCGGGA
>NZ_JBSFJC010000165.1:0-15206 GCF_053597855.1 Kitasatospora sp. NPDC001225 | reverse complement strand
AACAAGTTGTTTTTTTTTTTTTTTTGTTTACCAGAGGTTTCTACTCCATTCCGTTGGTGGGGGGGGCCCCCGCCGGGCCCGGGCCCCCCCCACGGTACTGGGTCAGCCGATTGCCGGGAAGTCGCCCGCCCGGACGCCCGCGACAAAAGACCGCCACGCCTCGGGGGCGAAGGTGAGAGCCGGGCCGTGGGGGTCCTTGCTGTCGCGAACCGGGATGAGACCCGTGGAACCAGCAGCCACTTCTATGCAATCGCCTTGGCCGTTGCTGTACGTGCTCTTGCGCCACTTGGCGCTTTGGTACTCGTGACTCACTGGGAATACTCCTCCGCAACTTCCTTCAACCAAGCGATTGACCTCTCGGGCTGAACCGACGACGCCATGAGACGGTCGAAGGCGTCTTCGTGGCGATCGATCTCATGCGGCCGTTCCGAGTAGGTGCTGCTGGTCGGCGCCTCGGAGTAGGCGACACTGCCAGGGATGTCGTTGAACGACAGAATGGAGAACGAGGAACCCATGGCCGCGTGCGCGCCAGCGGAGAAGGGCAGAACCTGGACAGTGATATTGGGCCGTTCATCCGCCATGGCCGCGAGGTGGCCCAACTGTTCGGCCATAGCCGAGGTCCCACCAACCGGCCGCCGAATGACCGCCTCGCTGATGATGGCCCACAGCTGTGGTGGCTCATGACGATCGAGGATCTGCTGACGATCCATCCGCAGTGCGACTCGCCGCTCGACATCTTCGGCGGACTCGGTTGGATTCATGGAGCGGATGACGCTTCTCGCATAGGCCTCCGTCTGGAGGAGCCCAGGAACCAACTCACACTGGTACGTCGCAATCTTCGCGGCGTCCGACTCGAAGCCCACGTAGGCGCGGAACCAGTCTGGCAGGGCATCGCCGTACGCATGCCACCAGCCCTGCTGGCGGCTCTGACGTGTCAGGCCGAGGAAGTGCTTCACCTCATCGGATGAAGTGACGCCGTAGTGCGCCAGGAGTTTCGCAGCATCGCGCTCCTGCAGTGGCACCAGGCCGCTCTCGATACGGCTCAGCTTCGAAGCGGACCAACCCAGCGCGGCGGCCACGTCCTTGGCGTTCAGGTCGCGCGAGGCGCGCAACTTGCCAAGCTCGCCGCCGAGCCTACGCCGCAGCACGGTTGGACTGCCCATGCGTCACACTCCCTGGCTGTTCGCTTCCTTGCATAGTTTGCCATCCCTCCCGGGCGCTCGGCCGCGACCCATAATCATGCAATTGCATGAGCGAAGCAGTTGCATGCAAATGCCTCGCTAGGGCAATCTACAGGGAGTAGTCCTTCCAGTCGCCTGAGTGACCACGGCAGGCCTACCGCCGGGCATCCCTATGCCTCCGCCCGACTTCCGCATGGCTTCAAACTCCGCACCTGGAAGGTGGATTCGCCATGTCCTGCCACTCCTCCACCACCTGGCTGCCGCGCAGCCGCCGCTCCCCCGGCGAGGGGCGCTCCCTCCTCGCCTCGCTCCTCGCCTCCACCCCCGCCGGTGAGCCGTTCCGCGACTCCGGGCTCCTGATCGTCTCGGAGCTCGTCACCAACGCCCTCGTCCACGGCACGCCGCCCGGCCACCGCATCTACCTCGCCCTCGACCTCGACCCCGCCCGCCTCCGCATCGAGGTGCACGACGCCCGGCGGAACCGCGAACCGGTCCTGCGCGCCCTCACCCTCGACGGCGAGGCCGGACGCGGCCTCCACCTCGTCAAGTCCCTCTCCACCCGCACGGGTTGCTCCCCGCGCGAGCACACCGGCAAGATCGTCTGGTCGGAGGTGACCGCGTGAGGGCCGATCACGACGTCCTCGTGGAGATCCCGGACCACCAGCCGCCCGCCGTCCACACCCTCAGCGACGACCTCCTGCGCCGGCTCTGGGACTCGGTCCGCTACCGCCCGATGTCCCGCTTCCAGCACTACGCCCTGGAGCGCCGCCTCACCGGCCCCTGCGCCCGGCGCGACATCATCCGCGACCTCGCCGACGAACCCGTCCTCGTCATCCCCGCCGGCGACCGCGAGATCCGCATCAGCTGGGCCAACCCCGCCCAGCAGCCCACGTGATCGGCCACGTGGGCTGCTGATGCCCGGACCGCCGCCTCAGCACCGGCCCGTCCACTCCCCGCTCCACTTCGACGACGGCCGCGTCGCCGCCCGCCGCGAGAAGTCGGCCGATCCGACTTCTCGCGCCCCTCCGCGCCGACGCACCGCGTCAGAAGTCAGGCCGGCGCCCCGCCTACAGCCACCCCCTCCGCGCGGCCTGCACCCCCGCCTGGAAACGGGTGGTGGCGCCCAAGTGCGCCAGCAGGGTGGAGACCCGCCGCACCACCGTGCGCCGTCCCAGCCCCAGCCGGCGGGCGATCGCGTCGTCCGTGGCCCCTCCGGCCATCAACGTGAGGATCCGCCGGTCGCGTTCGTCGATGCGCGGGTCGACGCCGGCCATGGAGGCGGGTACGGCCAGGCGCCACAGCGTCTCGAAGACCGCGCTCAGCGCGTTCAGCAGCCCGGACGGCCGGATCAGCAGCGAGACGACGCCCGGCCCGTCGTCGGCGCGCAGCGTGACGATGGCCAGGTCGTCGTCCCCGATGGCGAGTTTGAGCGGCGGCTCGTCCAGTGTCCGCGCCTGCTCGCCCGCCTCGATCATCCGGGCCATGTTGGGCCCGGCCACCGGGTCCTGGAACGCGCACCCCTGGTAGATCGCGCGGTAGACGACGCCCGCGGCCATCCGGCGGCGCTGCAGCACCTCCTGGTCGAGGTAGTGGGCGCGGCTGCCGGAGTACGGGGGCACGTCGATGACCCGCACCTGGTGACGGGCGGCGAGTTGGAGGCGGTGGCTGGCGGCCAGTACCTCGGCCGGATCGTCGACGACCTCCAGCGCGCCGTAGCTGCCGGTGTCGCGGCGGGCGAAGCGGTAGAGCCGTTCCAGTTCGGCGCCGGCCCGGCGGGCGGCGGCCTGGCGCAGCGCGTCGTGCTGCAGCACCGCCTCGACCACCCGGGCGGGCGGCAGCGCCTCCCAGGCGTGGTCGCGGTCGTCGGCGCTGTCGGTGGTGTCGAAGGCCACCGCGACGCCCTCGTCGGCGAGGTCGCGCAGCACGGCGAGGACGGCCTCCTCGTCCAGGCCCGCCTCCCGTGCCAGTTCGGGTACGCGGGCGCGCGGCCGGCCGACCAGGCAGTGGTAGACGCGGCCGCGTTCGGAGTCCGGTTCCAGTATGTCGTGCACGACACCCCCCCAATGTCACGGTGCGCTCCGCCCCCCGTACCCGCCCCGGGCGGAGCCGGGGGAGCCTACCCGCAGCGGCGGCGCACATGCGCCGGTGGCCCAGGTGCGCCACCGGGGGCTCTGGCGTCCGGGCGGGGCCCCTGGCAAGAGTTGACGGCGATCAGTCACACGACGGAAGACACGACGGAAGGCCGAGGACGCCCATGCCCCCTGCCCGGCTCCGGCGCGCCCGCGCGGTTCTCGCCGCCCTGGCCGCCTGCCTGCTCCCGCTCGCCGCACCCGCCGCACCCGCGTCCGCCTCGGCAACCGCCTCCGTACGGGCCGGGGCAAGGGCCGACGCGCCGCCCCCGCTGACCGACGGCTTCGGCCTCACCCAGGTCGGCGCCGCCACCGGCAGCGCCACCAACTTCGTCATCACCGTCACGACCCCGCAGGTCGCCGGACCGCACACCATCCGCATCCTGCTGCCCGCCGACTACGCGTCCCGGCCGGACAAGCGCTACCCGGTGCTGTACTTCCTGCACGGCGCCTCGGACAACCCGAGCGACCCGGCGCTGGCCTACCCCGCGCTGACCGCCGCCCAGTCGATGATCACCGTCATCCCGGACGGCGGCCTGCGCGGCTGGTACGCCGACTGGCTCGACCAGGGCACCGCCGCCGGCGCGCAGAACTGGGAGACCTTCCACCTCACCCAGGTCCTCCCGTTCGTCGACGCCAACCTGCGCACCCGCACCGACCGCGCCCACCGGGCCGTCGGCGGGCTGTCCATGGGCGGTTTCGGCGCCCTGCACTACGCCCAGGACCGCCCCGACCTGTTCGGCCAGGTCCTCACCATGTCCGGCGCCAACGACCTGTCCACCGACGAGATGATCATCCGCGGTGCCGTGGTCGCCACCCTGGTCAACGCCGGCACCGTGCTCTGCGGCCCCAGCGACGGCCACCCCTGCGGCCTGGACTTCGGCCCCACCGTCTCCAGCGACGCGATCTTCGGCAGCCCGTACCCGGTGTTCAACGCCGACTGGCGCTGGAACGCCGCCGACCCCGTCGCGCGCGCCGCCGTGCTCGACCACACCGGCATCGCCGTCTACACCGGCAACGGCAACAACAGCCCCGGCGACATGGAGTTCTGGGCCGAGGGCACCGCCAAGCGCCTCAAGCAGCGCCTGGACGCGCTCGGCCTGCCGTACCGCTTCACCGACTACGGCGACGGCACCGGCTGGGGCGCCGACTGCCACGGCGGCCACACCGCGGGCTGCTGGGCGCAGGACCTCGTGGACTACGTCCCGCGCCTGGAGGCGGCCTTCGCCGCCGCCTCCTGACCTCTGACCTCCTCTCCCCACCCTCTCCCCCGACGAAAGGACACCCCTTGCCCACCCTGACCCTCGGACGCACCGCGCCCTGGCTGCGCCTGCTCGCGGCCCTCCTGGTGACCTGTTGCGCCGCCCTGGGCCTGGCCGCCGCCCCCGCCCGCGCCGCCGCGCCCGCGCCGTCCGCCCCGCTCGCCGCCTGCGCCTCGCCGCAGCAGTGCCTGACCATCAAGTCGCTCAGCAACGGGCGCCAACTCGACGTCCAGAACGGCAACATGGGCGACGGCGCCTACATCGTCACCAACTCCGCCCCCGGCTACCACCAGTCCTGGCGGCTGAACGTCGACCCCTCGGACTACACCTTCACCATCGTCAACAACGACACCGGCAAGTGCATCGACCTGGCCTTCCTCACCCCGGCCCTGCGCCAGCAGACCTGCGCCGGACAGGCCAGCCAGCGCTGGTTCCTCCAGCCCGCGCCCGGCGGCGGCGACGCGTTCATGATCCGCCACGCCGGCGACAACACCTGCCTGGACCTGCTGCTCGGCGGCAACTACGACGACGCCTGGACCGACCAGTACGCCTGCAACGGCACCGCCAACCAGCAGTGGGCCACCGGCTTCGCGCAGGCCGCCCGCAACCTGGCCGTCGACCACGCCGCCAAGCAGTGCCAGAAGAACATCTCCGCCTGCTCCTGGGCCACGAAGAGCGAGGCCCCCGCCGCACCGCTGCCGCGGGTGTGCGCCTCCGCGATCTGGTTCAACAACACCAGCAGCACCGTCCAGCAGTCCTTCGCGGTCACCGACACCAGCGGCTGGTCCAACACCATCGGCACCGAGCTGGGCAGCGACATCGGCGGCGGCGCCGAAGGAGTGTTCAAGGCCTCGGTCAAGACCGGCATCAGCTTCCAGAACGTCTGGAGCGGCTCGCGCAGCGTCAACAACTCCGTCACCGTCACCGTCCCGCAGCAGCAGTACGGCTGGGTGACGCTCGCCGAGCTCGCCCGCAAGGTCACCGGCACCTGGACCTTCGACGCCCAGGGCTTCCCGTGGACCGCCGACGACACCATCACCATCCCGGTCACCTCCGACCCCAACGGCGGCGCCACCCTCTACATCGCCAACACCAGCGCGACGTTCAACAGCTGCTCCTGACACCGCGCCCGCTCCACGGCCGCCGCCCGCGCACCGCGCCGGGCGGCGGCTTCGCGTTTCCGCCGGCCGGACGGGAGGGCCGGGCGGGCGGCGGGTCAGGACTGCTCGATCTCCACGGAGGTGATCACCACGTCCTCGACCGGGCGCTCGTCCTCGGTCGGGGCGGCGGCGATCGCGTCGACCACGGCCTTGGAGGCGGCGTCGGCGACCTGGCCGAAGATGGTGTGCTTGCGGTTGAGGTGGGCGGGGGTGCCCACCGTGATGAAGAACTGCGAGCCGTTGGTGCCCGGGCCGGCGTTGGCCATCGCGAGCAGGTACGGCTTGGTGAAGAACAGCTCCGGGTGGAACTCGTCCGCGAAGGCGTAGCCCGGGCCGCCGGTGCCGGTGCCGGTCGGGTCGCCGCCCTGGATCATGAAGCCCTTGATCACCCGGTGGAACAGCGTGCCGTCGTAGTACGGGCCCTGGCCCGGCTCGCCGGTGCGCGGATCGGTGTACTCCCGGGTGCCCTCGGCGAGTTCGGCGAAGTTGCGGACCGTCTTCGGCGCGTGGAACGGGAACAGCTCCAGGCGGATCGGGCCCGCCGTGGTGTGCAGGGTGGCGAACCGGGCAGTGGCCACGGTGACTCCTCGGGGTACGGCTGACGGGTGGGTGGCGGGTGGTTCTGGTCGGTACGGTTCCCGTACGACCGGTACGGTGACCTGGGCCGTTCGGCACCCGCATCCTGGCACAGCGTCCGGCCTCGTGGCCGAACCGGGTGGGACGGTCCGCACGTCCTACCAGGCAGTAGGGCGTCGAGGGAAAGGCGGGTGGCCGTGATGGTCGGTGCGGTTCTGGTGGGGATTCTGGTCCTGGTGGTCGCGGGGTGCGGCTGCGTGGTGTGGGCCGATCGCGGCGGGCCGCGCTGGACCCGGGTGGCCGCCGCCCTCACCCTCGGTGCCGGCAACGCGCTGCGTAGCGCACAGCGCCGCCGGCGCCGTCAGGTGGGCAACAACGGCGGGGGCAGCTACATGGACGGTGGCGGGGGCGGCAACTGAGCCGTCGACGTCCGGGCGGGACCGGCGCCGGGCCGTCTTCGAGGCGGCACCGGCCGCCACGCCGGCCGGGGGCGGGGTGCCAGGGTGTCTGGGGGTTTGACAGGGCGGCCCGGCGCCGCCTTCGCGGGGCGGTCGGACGGCCCGGGCCCCTGAGCGCGAGCGCGTCCCCGGCCGCCGCCCGGGTGGGCGGTGGACGGGGACGCGAGGGGGTGTCAGCCCCCGGGTTCTGCTTCCGGATTCAGCTCCCGGGTTCTGCTCCCGGGTGTCAGCTCTCGGTGGAGCGGCGGCGGGCGGCCGCGACCAGCGCCGCGCCCGCGGCGAGGGCCGCGGCGGCGCCGCCGGCCTCCCAGCCGAGCCCGTCGGTGCCGGTGGCGGCGAGCGCGCCGGAACCGGTGGTGCCGGTGGTGCCGCCGCCCGTACGGGTGCCGGTGGTGGTGCCGGTCCCGGTGCCGGTGGTGAGGCCGGCCGGCTGCACGGTCTGCGGCTGCTGCCCGGTGCCACCGGTGCCCGCGCCCGTCCCCGTACCGCTGCCCGCGCCGTTGCCCTGCTTGGCCGCCGCGGCCTGGTCCTCGGCCTGGGCCTTGGCCCAGCCGTCCTTGAGGAAGGCCAGGAGGTCCGCGTAGCTGCCCTCGTAGGCGGCCATGGCGGCCTTCTTCACCGCGGGGCCGCCGGTCTCGATGATCTGGGAGACCTTCAGCCGGTTGTCGCTGAAGCGCAGGTTCGGCAGCTCGACGGTCAGGAAGCGCCGCACGTCCTCGGCGTTGCCGTCCATGGCCTTCTGGGCGGCCGCGGCGGTGTGCGGGCCGGTCTCCTTGTCGGCGATGACGCGCAGCACCTCGACCCGGTCGTCCTCGAACTGGGCCTTGGCGAAGCCCTCGTTGAGGAAGGCCTCGACGGCCGCGTCGGTGCCGGCGTCCAGCGCCTTGCTGGCCGCCTCGCGCACGGCCGGGCCGCCCTGGTCCATGAGCTGGCTGAGCTTGACCCGGTTGTCGTCGCTGCGCAGCCTGGGCAGCTTGGTCGTCAGGAAGGTCCGCAGGTCGGCCGCGCCGCCCTTGAGGGCCTGCTCGGCGCCCTCGCGCACGCCGGGGCCGGTCTTGGGGTCGGCCACCAGGGCCGCGACCTTGGCGCGGTCCTCGTCCTCGGCGCGGGCGGCGTACTGGCCGGTCGCCAGGAAGTCGAGGACGTCCTGGTAGCTGCCGTTCAGCGCCACGGCGGCGGCGAGGCGCAGCGCGGGGCCGGCCCCTTCGGCGCCGTCGGCGATCCGGGTGAGGCGCAGCAGGTTGTCGGGCTGCTGCTTCTCGGCGAGTTCGACCTCGAGGAAGTGGCGCAGCTCGGCGGCGCCGCCCTTGAGGGCCTTCTCGGCGGCCTCGCGGACCTTGGGGCCGGTGAGCGGGTCGGCGATGATGGCCTCGACCTTGGCGCGGTCCTCGTCCTCGGCGCGGGCGGCGTACTGGCCGGTGGTCAGGAACGCGGTGATGTCCTCGTCGGTGCCGCGGAGGGCGGCCTTGGCGGCAGCCTTCACGGCCGGGCCGCCGACGGCGTAGATCTGGGAGACCCGGACCTGGTTGTCGATCCTGGTCTGCTCGTCGAACTCGACGTCCAGGAAGTGGCGCAGTTCGGCGGCGCCGCCCTTGAGGGCCTTCTCGGCCGCCTCGCGCACACCGACGCCGCTCTTCGGGTCGGCGAGGATGCGCTTGACCTCGGCGCGGTCGCGCTGCTCCTGGCCGTCGGCCTGGGGCTCGGTGTCCTTGGCGGAGTCGGAGCCGGTGTCGGGGCCGGAGACGCCGGTCGGCTTGGGGGTGTCGGTGGCCGAGGCCGTGGTGGGGAAGAGGACGGCGGGGGCCAGAACGGCGGCCGCGACGACGGCGGACACCCGGGGCAGCTTCATCTTGAGCAAGACCTGCTTTGTACGAAGGATCATGAAACGCCAACAGCATAGATCTACTTTTACGACTGCCATACCAATTATTTGCCGAATCTCCCATTCCCCCCACCCGGCTACATATCGCACCGCGCCCCGCCCGTCCGGGGCCACCACTAGGGTGTGGCGGATGAGCTTCCACCTGGTCGTCGGACACGGGCCCGCCGGGGCCGCCACCGCCCGCCTGCTGGCCGAACAGGGCCACGAGGTCCGGGTCGCCACCCGTACCGGACGCCCCGCCGGGCCGGCCGCCGCCGGCGTCGAGCACCTCGCCCTGGACGCGAGCGACCCCGCGGCGCTGGCGCGGGCCGCCCGCGGTGCCGTCGCCGTCCACGGCTGCGCCGCGCCGCCGCTGCCGCAGTGGGCGCGGCTCTGGCCGGCGCTGAGCGCCTCGCTGTGCGCGGCGGCCGAGGAGAGCGGCGCGGTGCTGGTCATGCTCGGCAACCTGTACGGCTACGGGCCGGTGGCGGGGCCGATGACCGAGGACCTGCCGCTCGCCGCGACCGGCCCCAAGGGGCGGGTGCGGGCGGCGGCGTGGGAGCGGGCGCGGGCGCTGCACGAGGCCGGGCGGATCCGGGCGGTGGAGGTGCGGGCATCGGACTTCTTCGGGCCCGGCGTCACCGACGGCGGCCACCTGGCCGCGCGGGTGATGCCCAACCTGCTCAAGGGCCGCCCGGTCGCGACGCTCGGCGACCCGGACGCCCCGCACAGCTGGACCTACCTGCCGGACGTGGCCCGGGCGATGGCCGAACTCGCGGGCGAGGAGCGGGCCTGGGGCCGGGCCTGGCACGTGCCCACCGCCCCTCCCCTGTCGGTGCGCGCGATGGTCGAGCGGCTGGCCGCCGAGGCCGGCGGCGGCCCGGTCCCGGTGCGCCGCCTGCCCGCGGCGGCGCTGGCCGTGGCGGGGCTGTTCTCCCCGCTGCTGCGCGAACTGCGGGAGACGCGCTACCAGTTCGACCGGCCGTTCACGGTGGACTGCTCCGCGTACGAGGCCGCGTTCACGGTGCGCGCCACGCCGCTGGAGGAGCAGCTGCGGGCCACGGTCGCCTGGTGGCGCGAGCGCGACGGCCGGTGACGGACGGGAACGCCGGTCGCCGGCGGGGGCGGGCGCCTCCCCCGCATCGCTCCGTACCCGTCCTTCCTCGTCCGTTCACCGGACACGGAGACCCTGCGTCCGTAGGATTCCGTCCGTGGCCAAACGACGTGAGGTTGAGCGGGAAGTCCTGGGTTCCATAGGCGAGTTGGCGTCCTCCGGGTTACCCGCGGCCGCACTGTTCCGCGAGCTGCACACCCTGCTGCTGGAACCGCTCGGCTACGACGGCGGCTGCTGGCACGGCAACGACCCGGTCACCGGGTTCCCCACCTCCACCGTCGCCGACGGCCTGGACCCCGCCCAGTTCGAGCAGGCCGTGCACCTGGAGCTCCAGGGCGAGGACTCCACCACCTTCACCGCGATCCGCACCGCCGGCCACCGGGCGCAGACCGTCGACCGGGCCACCGACGGCCGCCCCGAACGCAGCGTCCGCTACCGGGAGTTGCTCAACCCCTGCGGCTACGGCGACGAGCTGCGGATCAACTTCGATGTGGGCGGCGGCCGCTGGGGCTCCGCGGCGTTCATGCGCGACCGCGCCCGCGGCCGCTACGACCTGCCCGACCTGCGCCTGGCCGAACGCGTCGCCGCCCCGATCGGCGCCGCCCTGCGCGACACCCACCTCGCCGCCCTGCGCGGCGCCCGCCCCCTGCCGCCCGTCCCCGCCCCGGCCGTCGCCATCCTGGACCGGTACGGGCGGCTGCGCTCGGCGGACGCGGCGGCCCGCGAACTGATCGGACGGATGGCCGAACCCACCGCCCACACCGGCGGGGTGCCCAGCGGCTTCCTCACCGTCGCCCGCCAGGCCGCCCGCCGCGGCGGCCCCGCCGAGGTGCGGGTGTGCACCCCCGACGGCCAGTGGCTGTCCCTGCACGCCTCCCCGCTGGACGGCCGGCGCGGCGGCGTCGCCGTCGTCGCCTCCCCGGCCTCCCCCGTCCAGCGCCTGCCGCTGGCGATCCTCGCCCACGGCCTGTCCCCGCGCGAACAGCAGGTCGCCCTGCACGCGGTGCGCGGCGCCAGCACGAAGGACATCGCCGCGCTGCTCCACCTGACCGTGCCCACCGTCCAGCAGCACGTCACCGCCATCCTCCACAAGACCGGCGTCCGCTCCCGCCGCGAACTCGTCGCCCTCCTGATGGCCGACCACCTCCCCACCCTCGGCCTGCCGCCCCGGTAGCGGACGCACGGCACACGACGCACGACTCCGCTCCGGGCCGGCCGCCACCGCGCGCGCGTTGTCGCAGGTGGGGCCTAGGGTTCGGCCCGTGAACGTTCCCAAGGTCATCCCGATCGGCTACCAGCCCGACTACCGCACCCGCACCATCGGGCGGTGCGAGGGCGGCCAGTTCTACGCGACCGTCGTCGCGGCCTTCCGCGAGGGCTGGAGCGGCGACGACTGGCAGCCGCAGAAGCGCTGGCACGCCGTCCTCCACCGCTTCGACGAGGCCGGCCGCCACCTGGGCTCGCGCATCGAGTTCACCGGCACGACGGCGGACGGCGAGCAGCAGGCGATCGCCGCGGCCCGGCGGCTGCTGGAGCAGTGGCTGGACGCCCTGCCGGGGCGGCACTACCAGGACATCGCCATCGCGCCCTTCGACGTCCGCTTCGAGGGCGCCCTGTTCGGCCTGGTCCTGGAGGTGGACGAGGAAGAGGAGGACGAGGAGGACGGCGTCTGGATGGAGCTCCACCCGGACGGCCTGGCCTTCTCCGCCCCCTGGAACGGCTGCTACGACACCTGAGCACCGACGGCCCGCGCGGCCGGTTCCTCGCCAGGCCCGCTCTTTCGGATCATGCCGGGCGCACGACGCCGGAGCACGCACCTCGCCGCGTTGTCGTCGGTCGCCAATGCTCCGCAGTGGCTCCCTCCTCCGCCTTGCGATGCACGCACCCCAACGCCGCGCGCTGATCCGACGTGATCCGAAGGAGAGGACCTAGGCTCGGCGGTGCCGGGTCTCCGGGGCCTCCGGGGCCCGCGGGGGTGTCCTGCGGGAAGGCGGGGTGTGCGCATGCTCGGGTACGACGCGGACGGGTTCGTGCGGGACGGGGTGCCGCACCGGGTGGTGGCCGGGGCGGTGCACTACTTCCGGGTGCACCCGCGGCTGTGGGAGGACCGGCTGCGGCGGGTGCGGGCGCTGGGCGTGAACACGGTGGACACCTACGTCCCGTGGAACTTCCACGAACTGCCCGACGGGACGGTGGACTTCACCGGCTGGCGGGACGTGGCCCGGTTCGTGCGGCTGGCCGGCGGCCTGGGCCTGGACGTGATCCTGCGCCCCGGCCCGTACATCTGCGCGGAGTGGGAGTTCGGCGGGCTGCCCGCCCGGCTGCTCGCGGTGGACGGGCTGCGGCTGCGCTGCGCGGACCCGGCGTACCTGGCCGAGGTGGACGGCTGGTTCGACGCGCTGGCGCCCGAGCTGCTGCCGCTGCTGGCGAGCCGGGGCGGGCCGGTGGTGGCGGTGCAGGTGGAGAACGAGTACGGCAGCTACGGCGACGACGCCGCCTACCTCGCCCACCTGCGCGACGGCCTGGTGCGGCGCGGCGTGGACTGCCTGCTGTTCACCGCCGACGGCGCCCACGACACCATGCAGCAGGGCGGCGCCATCCCCGGTCACCTCGCCACCGCCACCTTCGGCTCCCGCGCGCCCGAGCGCCTCGCGGTGCTCCGCCGCCACCAGGGCGAAGGCCCGCTGACCGCCATGGAGTTCTGGATCGGCTGGTTCGACCAGTGGGGCCTGCCGCACCACGTCCGCGACCCCGAGGAGACCGCCGCCTCGCTCGACGAACTCCTCGCCACCGGCGCCTCCGTCAGCCTCTACATGGCGCACGGCGGCACCAGCTTCGGCCTGTGGTCCGGCGCCAACCACTCCGGCGCCCACCCGCTGGACGCCGGCTACGAGCCGACCGTCACCAGCTACGACTACGACGCGCCGATCGGCGAGGCCGGCGAACTGACCGAGAAGTTCCACGCCCTGCGCGAGGTCATCGGCCGCTACCTGCCCCTGCCGGACGGCGAACTGCCCGCCCCCGTAGCCCGGGTGGCGCCGCAGCGGCTGGAGCGCGCGCACGGGCGGGCGCCCCTGGCGAAGGCCCTGGACGCGCTGTCGCGGCCGCGCCGGCACGCCGCACCGCTGCCGATGGAGCAGGTCGGGCAGGACCGCGGCCTGATCCACTACCGCACCCGCGTGCCCGGGCCGCGCCCCGAACTGCCGCTGCGCATCGACGGGTTGGCCGACCGGGCGCAGGTCTTCGCGGACGGCCGCCCGCTCGGGACGCTGGAGCGCAACTCCCCCGGCGCGACCCTGCCGCTGGCCACCGGGCCCGACGGCGTCGTGCTGGACATCCTGGTCGAGGCACTGGGCCGGGTGAACTACGGCCCGCAGATGGACGACCGCAAGGGCATCACCCGCGGCGTCTCGCACGGCCACCAGCGGCTCTTCGACTGGCAGATCCGCCCCCTGCCGCTGACCGACCTGGCCGCGCTGCGCTTCACCGACGACGCCGGGGTACGCGACGGGGAGCCGGCCTTCCACCGCTTCACCGCCGAACTCCCCTCCCCCGCCGACGCGTTCGTCGCCCTGCCCCACTGGGGCCGCGGACTGCTCTGGCTCAACGGCTTCCTGCTCGGCCGCCACTGCGCCGCCGGCCCCCAGCGCACCCTCTACGCCCCCGCCCCGCTGTGGCGGGCCGGCGCCAACGAACTGGTCGTCCTGGAACTCGAACGCCACGGCGCAGCGGTGGAGTTGCGCGACGCACCGGACCTCGGCCCGGTCACACCGGCCCCCAGCTCCGAGTACTGACCGGCCTGGGCCCGCCGGCCACTCCCCGACGCGGGACGTCGGACCCGCCGACTTCCTGCTCCGCCACGACTCGGCGACGCGAGGCTTGCTATGGGCACCGACGACCATGGTGCCTCGGGGCTCGCCGGCTGCACGAAGTCCTGGCGGGGATCGATCCCTGCGCCCCGCGTAGGCCCGGCCCGGCCCCGGTGGGCGGGCCGGAACGTCGAGGCCCCGCTCAGACCCCGATCAGGTGCAGCGAGGCCCACAGGGCCAGGACCGCGGCGGTGAGGGTGGCCGGGACGGCGAGCAGGCCGAGGCGGGTGAACTCGCGCAGGTCCACCGGTACGCCGCGGTCGCGGACGATGCCGCGCCACAGCAGGGTGGCCAGCGAGCCGGCGTAGCTGAGGTTGGGGCCGATGTTCACCCCGAGCAGGACCGCGAGGACGGCGCCGGGCCCGACGGGGGCGGCCAGCGGCACCAGGGCGAGGGTGGCGGGCAGGTTGTTGATGACGTTGGCGAGGACGGCGGCCAGGGCGGCGGTGGCGAGCAGGGCGGGCAGCGCGGTGCCGGACGGGACGAGGTGGGCGAGGCCGGCGGCCAGGCCGTTGTCGACGACCGCGCGCACCACGATGCCCAGGGCGAGGACGAACGCCAGGAACGGCAGGGCGGCCGAGCGCACCACCGTCGCGGGGGTGGCGTGGCCGCGGGCCAGGGCGCGGGCGGCCAGGACGGTGGCGCCGGCGGCCGCCGCCCAGGCCGGGTTGACGTCCAGCGCGGAGGCGAGGACGAACCCGGCGAGCGTGCAGCCGACGGTGGCCAGGGCGAAGACCGGCATGGCGGGGGCCGGTCCGGTCTCGGGGGTCTCGGCCGGGGCGGCGTCCAGGTCGGCGGCGAAGCAGCGGCGCAGCACCAGGTACTCGACGCCGACCGCCGCCAGCCACGGCAGCGTCATGAGGGCGGCGAAGCGGCCGAAGCTCAGGCCGCTGGCGGTGAAGGCGAGCAGGTTGGTCAGGTTGGAGACGGGCAGCAGCAGCGAGGCCGTGTTCGACAGGTGGGCGCAGGCGTACAGGTGCGGTGCGGGCCGGGCGCCGAGGCGGGCGGCGGTGGCCAGGACGACGGGGGTGAGCAGGACGACGGTGGCGTCCAGGCTGAGCACGGCGGTGACGACCGAGGCGACGGTGAACACCTGGACCAGCAGGCGGCGCGGGCGTCCGGCGGCGCTGCGCGCCATCCAGGCCCCGCAGGCGCGGAACAGTCCCTCGTCGTCGCAGAGCTTGGCCAGGACCAGGACGGCGGCCAGGAAGCCGATCACCGGTCCGAGGCGGGCGGCTTCGGCGGTGGCGTGCTCCAGCGGGACGGCGCCGGTCGCCACCAGCAGGGCGGC
The DNA here is from genome assembly GCF_053597855.1 of Kitasatospora sp. NPDC001225. Classification (NCBI taxonomy): domain Bacteria; kingdom Bacillati; phylum Actinomycetota; class Actinomycetes; order Kitasatosporales; family Streptomycetaceae; genus Kitasatospora; species Kitasatospora sp. NPDC001225. The sequence continues at coordinate 305 of NZ_JBSFJC010000165.1, read as the reverse complement.
GGCCGGCACGGCGACGACGGCCTCCGGCCAGCCCCAGGGGCGGGCGACGGCGCAGACCAGGACGAGCACCAGGAGTCCTGCGGACAGGGCTTCGGCGCAGGCGGTGTTCAGGGCGCGCTCCTCGGGGGGGGTGGTGCGGTCGGTGCTCGCGCTCGGTTCGCGGCCCGGCGCAGCATGCCACACCGGCGGCGCGCGGCCGCCGGGCGGGTCCGGGGGGGGGGGGGGGGGGGGGCCCCCCCGCCCCCCCCCCCCCCGCCCCCCCCCCCCCGGGGGGGGCCCACCAAAAACACCCCGCGGGGGGGGAC
>NZ_JBSFJC010000164.1:0-15614 GCF_053597855.1 Kitasatospora sp. NPDC001225 | reverse complement strand
GCCCGGGCCGGCGGCGCCCGCCGCGGCCGGCCCGGCCCCCGGCGGCGAGCGGCTGCGGGTGGTGATCGTCGCCGAGTCCTTCGCCCCGCAGGTCAACGGCGTGGCCCACAGCGTGCTCCGGACCGCCGAGCACCTCCTGGCCCGGGGGCACGTCCCGCTGGTGGTGGCCCCGGCGGCCCAGCGCCGCACCAGCGGGAGCGGAAGCGGGAGCGAGCCGTACGAGTCGGCGTACGGCTACCGGGTGGTCCGCGTCCCGTCCGTCCCGCTGCCCGGCTACCCGGAGGTGCGGGTCGCCCTCCCCGGGCGCCGGGTGGCCGACGCCGTCGAGCAGCACCGCCCCCATGTGGTGCACCTGGCGGGCCCGTTCGCCCTCGGGGCGGCCGGAGCGGCGGCGGCCGGGCGCGCGGGCGTCCCCGTCGTCGCCGTCTACCAGACCGACCTCGCCGCCTACGCCCGGACCTACCTGCCGTTCGCCGGAGCCGCCGGGGCCCGGCTGGCCTGGCACCGGCTGCGGCTCATCCACACGGCGGCCGCGCGGACCCTGGCGCCGTCCCGGGCCTCGCTCGACGCCCTGACCGCCCACGGGGTCCCCCGGGTCCACCTGTGGCCGCGCGGCGTCGACTGCGTGCGCTTCCACCCCGGCCACCGGGACGAGGCCCTGCGCCGGCGCCTCGGCCGGCCCGGCGAGGTGCTGGTCGGCTACGTCGGGCGGCTGGCGCCGGAGAAGCAGGTCGAGCGGCTGGCCGAGGTGTCCCGGCTCCCGGGCGTACGGCTGGTGGTGGTCGGCGACGGCCCCAGCCGCGCCCGACTGGCCGCCGCGCTGCCGGACGCGCTCTTCCTGGGCCGCCGGACCGGGCACGAACTCGCCCGGCTCTACGCCTCGTTCGACGTCTTCGCGCACACCGGACCGTTCGAGACCTTCGGCCAGACCCTCCAGGAGGCGATGGCCAGCGGCCTGCCCGTGATCGCCCCCGCCGTCGGCGGACCGCTCGACCTGGTCCAGCCCGGACGCACCGGCTTCCTCGTCCCGCCCGGCGCGGGCACCGGGTTCCGGGAGGCGGTGGAACGGCTCGCCCGGGACGCGGAACTCCGCCGGACGTTCGGCCGGGCGGGCCGGGCCGCGGTCGTGGAACGCAGCTGGGAGGCGGTCGGCGACCGGCTCGTCGACCACTACCGGCTCGCGCTGGCGGAGTCCTCCGCCGCGGGGCGCGGGTGAGACCGAGGAACGGACCCGTCATGCACCAGCCGCTCGCCGCCGCGTACGTACCCGGCGCCCACCCGGACGCCGACACCGCCGTGTTCCTGCACGGACTGGGCGGCTGGACCCACAACTGGGCCGCCCTGATCGAGCGCCTCCGGTCGTCGGTGCACTGCCTGGCCCTCGACCTCCCCGGCTTCGGCCGCTCGGCTCCCCCGCCCGACGGCCTCGTCACCGTCGGGCGCCAGGCCGCGGCCGTCGCCCGCCACCTCGTCCGCACCGGGCACCGCCGCGTCCACCTGGTCGGCAACTCGCTCGGCGGCCTGACCGCCCTCCACCTCGCCGCCCACCGCCCGGAGCTGGTCGCCACCCTGACCCTCGTCTCCCCGGTCCTGCCCGCCCTCCCGCCGCCGCAGGCCCTGCGGATCTCCCTGCTGGGCCTGCCGGGCGCCGCCCGCCTGTACGCCCGGCTGCTGTCCACCCGGGGCCCCGACCGCCAGCTCGACGACCTCTACCGCCTGATCTACGCCGACCCGTCCCGCGTCAACGCCGAACAGCGGGCGACCGAAGTGCGCGAGCGCCTGCGCCGTGCCGAACTCCCGTACAACCAGCAGATGTTGGTGGAGGGCGTGCGCGCCGTCGCCCGGGCCCACCTCCGACTGCCGGGCGAGCCCTCGCCCTGGCACCAGGCCCGCCGGGTCACCGCCCCCACCCTGCTCGTCTTCGGCCGCGAGGACCGCCTCGTCCCCTTCCGTACGGCGGCCCGGTCCTACACGGCCTTCCGGGACGCCCGGCTCCTCACCCTGCCCGGCGTCGGCCACGTCGCCATGCAGGAACACCCCGACGCCGTCGCCGCGGCCTTCCGCGCCCTGCTCCCGGAGGCCCGCCGCACGCCCGGCGGGTGAGCCTCGCCATTGGTCTACTCCAATCTGTCCTGAATACGCCGTCACAGCAGGCGCCGGTCTGCCGTTCACTGTTCCTCCCGGGCAGCCGGGCTCGCTGCCGCACGACCCGTCGACCTGGGAGGTGCGAATGCGAAGGGCCTTGCCCCATCCGAAAGTTGGGGTTTCCGCCGGGCCCGGAGTCGGACGTCTTCCGGCCGAATGTCCGCTCCCCCGCGACGCAAGCTGATCTGAGGGGTAGTCAAAAGGTCACCCCCACAGTGAACTTGGAGACCCCATGGCCATTCGCGCGTCCTGCCGCCCCCTGGTCCTCACCCTGCTCCTGTCCCTGGCCGCGGCCGGATGCGGCGGCTCCGGCTCGGGCAGTGGTTCCGGGGCCGGCGGAAAGCTGACGGTGTGGCTGGCCGTGGACGCCCAGGAGAACTGGCCACAACTGGTCCAGTCCACCAACGACCGCTTCGCCAAGGCCCACCCCGGGGTCCGGGTCGACGTCCAGTACCAGCAGTGGACGACGAAGAACCAGAAGCTGGACGCCGTCCTCGCCGGGAAGAACGTGCCCGACGTGGTGGAGATGGGCAACAGCGAGACCACCAACTACATCGTCAACGGCGCCTTCGCCACCCTCGACCCGGCCCGCTTCGACCAGTCGGACGCCTGGCTGCCGGCGCTCGCCGACGCCTGCCGCGACAACGGCAAGGCCTACTGCGTGCCCTACTACGTCGGGGCCCGGGTCGGTGTCTACCGCACCGACTACTTCACCCAGGCCGGTGTGCCGGGCGCCCCGAAGACGTACCCCGAACTCCTCTCCGCGTTCGACCGTCTGAAGAGCACCTTCGGCGCCCAGGACCCGAACTTTTCCGCGCTCTACATGCCCGGCCGCTACTGGTACGCGGCCATGGCCTTCCTGAAGGACGCGGGCGGCGAGATCGCGGTGAAGGACGGCAACCGCTGGAAGGCCTCGCTGTCCTCGCCGAAGTCCGTCGCCGGGCTCACCGAGTGGAAGCGGCTGATCGACGCCTACTACGTCGGCGACCGAGCCAAGGACAACGGCGACCAGCCGGCCGTCGTCGGCCAGGGCCGCGTGGGCGTCTTCTACGGCAACACCTGGGAGGCCGGCGCCGCCGCCGACGAACGCTCCGGCGGGGACCCGAAGCTGAAGGACAAGTTCGCCACCTTCCCCTTCCCCGGCCCGTCCGGAAAGCTCCTGCCGCCCTTCCTCGGCGGCTCCACCCTGGCCGTGCCGGCCAAGTCGACGCGCAAGGACCTGGCCGGCGACTGGATCAGGCTGTTCACCGACCGGGAGTCCCAGAAGACGCTGATCGCCGCGAACACCCTGCCCAACAACACCACCCAGCTGACCGAGGTCGCCGCCGGCGGCATCAACGGCCCCGCCGCCCAGGCCGCGGCGACCGGGGGCTGGATGACCCCGTTCGCGCCCGGCTGGACGTCGGTGGAGAAGTCCAACGTCCTGCCCGAGATGCTGGAGCGGATCGCCAACGGCAAGGCGTCGGTGCAGGACGCCGCGCGGGAGGCGGACCGGCGGATCGACGAAGTGATCAATGAGCGCTGACCGGGTCCGGCGGCGGCGCCCGCTGCTGCCGTACCTGCTGATCGGCCCGACCGTCCTCGCGCTCGTCCTGGTGCTCGGCTACCCGCTCGTGGACATGGTCGTCCTCTCCTTCCAGGACATGACGCGTGAGCAGCTGTTCGGCGGCACCTCGCCGCCGTGGGCCGGGCTGGACCAGTTCCGCAGGATCCTCGGGGACGGGTTCTTCTGGACGGTGGTCGCCCGCACGGTGCTCTTCACCGCGGCGTGCGTCGCCCTCACCGTGCTCTGCGGGCTGTTCACCGCCCGGCTGATGCACCGGGTCTCCCCGTGGGTGCGCGCCGTCATCGCCGGGGTGCTGGTCACCGTGTGGGCCATGCCCGTCATGGTCGCCTCGTCGGTCTTCCGCTGGCTCTTCGACGCCGACTACGGCGTGGTGAACTGGCTGCTCTCGAACCTGCCCGGGGTCGACCTGGCCCGCCACAACTGGTTCACCAACCCCTGGCAGGGGTTCACCGTGATCGTCGCCGTCGTGGTGTGGGGCTCGCTGCCGTTCGCCGCGATCACCCTGCGGGCCGCGCTGGCCCAGGTCCCGCCCGAGCTGGAGGAGTCCGCGGTCCTCGACGGGGCCCGGCCCCTCCAGGTCTTCCGGCACGTCACCCTGCCGGTGATCAGACCGGTCCTCGTCATGGTGACCACGCTGTCGGCCATCTGGGACTTCGGCGTCTTCAACCAGATCTGGCTCATGCGCGGCGGCCAGCCCGAGCGGGAGTACTACCTGCTGGGCGTCTACTCCTTCATCGAGTCCTTCGCCGTGAACCGGTACAGCACCGGGGCCGCGATCGCGCTCGTGACCGTCGTCCTGCTGCTCGCCGGATCGGTCGTCCACCTGCGTCAGATGCTCAGGACGGGAGAGATCGAATGAGGCGACGGCGGTCGCTGGGCCACGACCTGCTCGGACTGCTCGTCGCCGCGGTGATCGGCTTCCCCGTCTACTGGATGGTGCTCACCGCGTTCCGGCCGGCCACCGAGATCCTGAGCCTGCCACCGAAGTTCTGGCCGGGCCGCCCCACGCTCGACAACTTCGCCCGGGCGCTGGGCACCGAGACCTTCTGGGCCAACGTCCGCTCCAGCGTCGTCATCGGCATCGGCACCGTCCTGGTGTCGCTGGTCGTCGGCGCGCTCGCCGCCTTCGCTCTCGCCCGCTTCCGCTTCGCGGGCCGCAAGGCCTTCGTCGTGGTGATCCTCATCGTCCAGATGGTCCCGCTGACGGCGCTGATCATCCCGGTCTACCTGCTGCTGAACGACGTCGGGATGACGGACAGCCTCACCGGCGTGGTCCTCACCTACCTGGTGTTCACACTGCCGTTCACGGTCTGGATGCTGCGCGGCTTCATCGCCGGGGTCCCCGTGGAACTCGAGGAGGCTGCCATGGTCGACGGCTGCGGCCGGCTCGGCGCGTTCCGCCGGGTGGTGCTCCCGCTGCTCGCACCCGGCATCGTCGCCACCTCCGTCTTCGCCCTCGTCCAGGCCTGGAACGAGTACGTCCTCGTCTACATCCTGCTGTCGACTCCGGAGAAGCAGACCGTCAGCATCTGGCTGGTCTCCTTCCAGACCAGCTTCGGGACCGACTACGGCGGTCTCATGGCCGGTGCCACCCTGACCGCCCTGCCCGTCGTGGTCTTCTTCCTCCTCGTCCAGCGCAGGATCGCCTCCGGCCTCGCCGTCGGCGCGGTCAAGGGCTGAGCCCCGCCGCGCCGGAAGCCGGCCGCCGGGCGGCGCCGACCTCCTACCCGGGGCGGCCTGTCCCGGGACGGGCCCGCAGCCCGGTTCGCGGTGCCGGGATCTGGAGTACCGCGTGCCGGGAGCCCGGCCCGGGCAGCAGCGTGCAGGTCGAGCGGCACGGGACGAAGAGCGCCTGGCCGCCCCGGAGCCGGACCGCCAGCGGCACCCGGTGCGCGTCGGTCGGGGCGGTCGGGGCCGTGGAGCCGGTCGGACCGGCGTTCGTACCGGTCGGGGCGGTCGAGGCGTCGACCAGGATCTCGGTGACGGAGGACAGCTGGAGTACCAGGAGTTCCGACTCGGCCTGTCGCGTCTGGACCGCGTGCGGGTCCGCAGGGTCCTGCGGGAGGGCCCGGACGGTGACGCCCAGCAGTGCGCTCAGCCCGGCGGCGAGGGCTGCCGTGTCCTCCGCCGTGGACGGGTCGCCGGTGACGGGGGGCTCGTAGTCCGTCCAGAGGACGGCCGGCCCTCCACCGGTCCGGGCCGAGAGGAACGCGGCCAGTTCCAGGAGGTAGCCGCCCTCGTCGGCCGGTTCGTTCTCCTGATCGTCCGGCCCCCACTGCACCGTCGTCCTCCGTTCCGGAGCCTCGCGTCGGGAGGCTTCCTTTCGCCGGGCTCCATCATGGGTTCCCGCGGTGGCGCCGGGACAGTCACGCGAACCCGGTCCCGGACTCGCGTGACCCTGCCACCCGCGTGCCCTGGCCTCCCCGGCCTCCCCGGCTGCCGCTACTCGTCCAGCAGCCCGGTACGGGCGGCGGCCACACCGGCCTGGAACCGGCTCTCGGCATCCAACTGGCCCATGATGTCGGCGATGTGACGCCGCGCGGTGCGCAGCGACATCCCGAGGCGGCGGGCGATCGTCTCGTCCTTGAGCCCGGCGGCGAGCAGCCGCAGGATGGTCCGGTCGATCTCCTGGGAGACCTGCTCCAGGCCGTCCGCGGTGGCGGCGGAGAACGGCCTGGCACACGACCAGGACTGCTCGAAGATCTCGCACAGGTAGGCGACCAGCGACTCCTGGCGGATCGCCACCGCACCCCAGGAGCCGTCGCTCGCGGGGATGAAGGCGAGTTCGCGGTCGAAGACGATGATGCGGCCGAACAGCTCGTGGACGGTGCGGTACTCGCCGCCGAGCGGTGAGGCCGCTTCCACGTACGCCTGGCTGGGGCCGTTGAAGCGTGCGGTGTGGTGGTAGAGCGTGCGCATCCGCACCCCTCGGGCGAGCAGCGCGCGGTCACGGCCGAGCGCTTCCTCCATGGCTTCCGGCACGCGGCTTCCGCCACCGGGCTGGCTGGCCAGCACCTCGCTCCGGCAGCTGTCCGAGGCCCGGTCGAGCGCCGCCCGTACCTCCTGGAGGCTGCTGATGACCTCGACCCCCTCACCGGCACCGGCCACCCGTCCGCCCCGCTGGTAGTGGGGGAAGAAGCCGACGAGCTGGGCCTGCCCCCTGGCCAGCTCCTCCTGCTCGCGGCGGATCCGGGCCTCGACGGGGGCGGCGAGCCGGGCCACCGCGGCCTCCGGTGCGACGGCGTAGCCCGCCGTCGGGTCCTGCGGATCCGGGTACACCAGGCGCAGGGCGCTCAGCCGGCGTACCGAGGCGGCGGCCCGGTCCGGGTCCAGCCCCAAGTCGGCGGCGATGGCGGCGGGTTCGAGCCGGTGGTGTTCCAGTACCCAGGAGTAGACCGCCACGTCGACCTGATCGGGCTCCGTTCCGCCCGCCCGATCGTCCGGTTCGCCGGAAACATCCATGTACATCCCCCAGTCACTTTGCTGCCACCCAGCTTGGTGAGGTGGTCGACCCGTAGGCGCGTGATCATCTCGGCGACATGCTAGATCACAGGCCGGGACCCGCTCGGCGATCAGTTGAGGTCCCTCCAGGAGGACTCCATGAAGCGTTTCATCACCGCCGCCGTACTGCTCACGGCACTTCTCGGGATCAGCGCCCCCGCCGCGCTCGCCGTTCCGCAGGACCACGCGACGGCGGCCCGCAACGTTCACGCGGACGACACCTCGTGGGGCGGCGCGTGCACGACCCCCGGCTGCCAGCCCATCTACTGAGCGGTCGCCATGACCACCGCTCCCGTTCGACGTCCCCTCAGCCAGGAGAGTGCCCCGATGTCCCGACCCGCCACCGCCGCCCCCGCCCTGAGCCGCCGGGAGGTGGAGGTGCTGGAGCTGCTGGCCCGGGGAGCCACCTACGACACCATCGCGCGCCGCCTCCAGCTCAGCCCGCACACCGTCGACACCTACCTCCGACGGATCCGCAGCAAGACCGGCGCCACCACCCGCATGCAGCTGGCCCTGTTCGCCTTCACCCACGGCCACGGCCTCCCCGCCTCGTGACGCGCCCCCGGGGCATGGGCCCGGCGTCGGGCCGGACACGGGCCCGCCCCCGCCGGCGGGTCCCGGCAGGGACGGAGTCAGGTGCGGAATGGAGCGCGGGACGGTCAGGGCTTGATCGTCCAGCGCTGGTTCCAGTCGTTGGTGCAGGTCCAGACGCCGAGCGCCTTGTTGTCCTCGTCGTAGGTGAGGCAGTCGTCGGTGCTGACGCGGATCTGGTACTCGCCGTCGCCGAACGCGAAGACCTCCCACTTCTGGGCGGCGGAGCCGGTCCAGGGGCGCGCCTCGGCCAGGTAGCTCTTGGTGTTCTCGGTGAGGGCGAGGCCGGTGACGGCGTTGGTGATCTTGTAGAGCCCACCGGCGTCCTGGCTGAAGACCCAGCCGGTGGACTTGCCTGCGGTGCTGGTGGCGGCGGTGACCGGGGTGCCGCTCGCGGAGCCGTTGGCGGCGGGGGCCCGGCCGTTCTTGACGCTCGGGTGCAGCGTGCCGGTCAGCTGGGCGGCGCCCGAGTCGGCGACACCGAACCCCATCCGGATGTGGCCGCCGGGGATGTTGGTCCCGGTGTCGCCGGTCTCGTGCGCGGGGATGCCGGGGGTCCCCGGGCTGCTGATGGGGATCGCGGGGACGGTGATGATCTGGCCGCCGATCGGCACCTGGGGCGTCGAGGGGGTTCCGGGCGGCGGGGTGGAGCCGCTGGAGGACCCCGGCACCACCCGGGCCGGGAAGTGGATGAGCCGGCCCCCACGGCCGCTGGTGTCCGAGTCATGGCCGATGAAGGCCCAGTTCATGAAGCCGCCGTCACCGTAGTTGACGAAGGTCGATTCGCCCGCGAAGACCCAGACCTTGAAGTCGTCGTAGCCCTGCGGCCCGCCCTCCTTGTCGTGGTGCTCCAGCTTGACGTCGTCCTCGAACATCACCCCCCGCATGTTCGCCGAGTAGTCGTTCTTGAACCACTTGGTGTCGAAGGCGTCCGTCCCGTCGTACTTGAAGACGAGGACGTTGTAGCCGGGCGCGGCACTGCTCAGTTTCGAGACCAGGGCCTGGGTGAACTGGGCGTTCTCCATCTTCGCCTGGTTGGCCGCACCGAGGACGAACTTGACGGTGTCGGCGACGGCGCCGATCAAGGCGCTGGTGCAGTTGCCGCCCCCGACGCCGTCCTTGCCGGCGCAGTCGGCCGCGGCGGCCGGGGTCGGGGCCGCGACCAGCGCCGTACCGGCCCCGGCGAGGAGGCTGGCGGCCAGGGCGGTGGCGGTGGCGGACTTCTTCAGGCGGGCGCTAACGGCGCTCATGATGGGCTGCTTTCGGGCGGGTTCGGAGGAAGCGTCAGGCGGACCGGCACAACCCGGTACGGGTGCGGGCGGCCAGGGGGGCGTCACCGCCACCACCTGTCCGGTCCGCCTTCCTGCCGGCGTTCCGTTCGGTGAGGTAGATCCTGCCGAGCCGCGATGGTCACGGAAAGTCACGAAGACCCGGTGCCGGAACGGCGGTACCTGGGTCACGTGACACGCGCCGCGGCCGGGACTCCGCACCGCCGGGCCGCCCCCGCCGACCCCTCTTCTCCCGCCCTACCGCACCGAGTTGAGCCGGCCCTTCCCCCACGGGTGCCCGGTGACCAGGCCGGACCCGGGCGCCCGTCAGCTCGCGGCGTCGCCCTCGGCGGCCGCCCGGGCGAGGGAGTCCGCCACCGTCGCGCAGGCCAGCCGGGCCACGGAGCGCAGCTCGGCGTCCGGGGTGCCGGCCCGGCTCAGGACGGCCAGCGACTGGTTGACGGCGACGACGAAGGTGGCGAGCTCGTCGAGCGTCCGGGCGTCGGCCGGGGAGTCCGCCAGCGCGGCGCGGACCCGTCGGCGCTGAAGGTCGAGGAGGCCGCGCACCCGAGTGCCGCTCTCCGCCGTCAGCGTCGGCGACTGCGCGGCGGACTGGGCGACGAGGCACCCGGCGGGCACCGACGGGTCGGCGATGCGCTCCAGGACGACATCGAAGAACGCCTCGACGGCGCGCACCGGGTCACCGGGGTGAGCGGCGAACGCCTGCTCGTACCGGGCGCCGTAGAGCGCCGCGTAGCGGTCGAGGCACTGGTGGAACAGGGCGTCCTTGCTGCCGAAGGTGCCGTAGAGGGAGCCCCGGCCGAGGCCGGTGGCGGAGCCGAGGGCGTCCAGCGAGGCGTCCGCGTACCCGCGCTGCCAGAACACCTCCATGGCCCGGTCGAGGGCCTCCCCGACGTCGAACTGCTTCCGGCCGGACACCGCACAAACCTCCCGTTTCACCCGTCTGCCGTGAGCCTACCCGCGTCCTGGACCGATCGGTCAAACTATCTTTGACCGATCGGTCCAGGATGGCTACCGTGACGGCCAGTGGCCAGATCAGCCGGCACCGCGAAAGGAAAGATCATGAGCCAGTCACCCACGCCCGAAGGCCCCGGCTCCGTCGCCGGGGCGCCGAACCTCCCGGCCGGATTCGCGCGGACCTTCACCAGCCGGTACGTCGACACCGGGCACCTGCGCCTGCACGCCGTCACCGGCGGCGAGGGCCCGCCGCTGCTGCTGCTCGCCGGCTGGCCGCAGACCTGGTACGCCTGGCGCCTCCTGATGCCCGCGCTCGCACGGGACTTCCAGGTCGTCGCCGTCGATCCGCGCGGCGTCGGGCTGTCCGACAAGCCCCTGGACGGGTACGACACCGGCACGCTCGCCCGCGACCTGGTGGCGCTCATGGACGCGCTCGGGCACCACCGGTTCGCCATGGTCGGACACGACGTCGGCATGTGGACCGGCTACGCCCTGGCCGCGGACCACCCCGACCGGCTCGAACGCCTGGCCGTCGCCGAGGCCGCGATCCCCGGCCTCTCCCCCACGCCGCCGCTCTTCGGCAGCCAGGAGGCCAACGACCGGCTCTGGCACTTCGCCTTCAACCGCCTCGCCGGCGTCAACGAGCAGCTGGTCGCCGGGCGGGAACACCTCTACTTCGGCCACCAGTTCGCCACCAAGTCCGCGAAGCCCCTGCCCGACCACGCCGTCCGGCACTACGTCGACATCCTCGCCGCCGATCCGCAGGCCCTGCGCTGCAGCTTCGAGTTCTACCGCGCACTGGACACCACCATCGCCCAGAACCGGCAGCGCGCGGCCCGACGGCTCCCCCTCCCCGTCCTGGCGATCGGCGGAGCGGCGAACCTCGGCGCCTCGGTCGGCGCGACGATGCGGCTGGCCGCCGACGACGTGGAGACCCTGGTCCTCCCCGAGTGCGGCCACTACCCCGCAGAGGAGGCCCCGGAGGCGATGCTCTCCGCCCTGACGGCGTTCCTGGCGCCGTACCGCACCGGGCGGACCGTCTCGGACTGAGACCGCCCACACCCACCCGCCCCGCGCGTCGCGGCAGACAAATGTTGAGGATTCAACTATGCTGCTGACAGCGGCGCCGGCCACCAGCGGTCGTCCGCCGAGGCGACCCGCCGCACCCGAGGAGGAACCGTGGAGCAGACCGTCACCGACAACACCGAGAAGTCCCGCTTCGAGATCCACGACGGCGGCGAACTCGCCGGCTTCGCCGAGTACCACCGCTCCGGCGACGAGATCGCCTTCATCCACACCGAGATCGACCCCCGCTTCGAGGGCCGAGGCCTCGCCGGCCGACTGGCCCGCGCCGCCCTGGACACGGCCCGCGACCAGCACCTCGCCGTCCTCCCCTACTGCCCCTTCATCCGCGGCTGGATCACCAAGCACCCCGAGTACGCCGACCTGGTCCCCGCCACCCACCGGGCCCGCTTCGGCCTCTGAGCAGCCGCGTGCCGCGCCGTCCGGGCCGCTGCGGGAGGGCCCGGACGGCTTCGGTCAAGATCCCGAACCCTTGTTCCACCGTTCGGTAAAGACACTGGATCACCGGACGCGTGCCGCCCTACGGTGGCGGCATGAGTGATCACTCCGAAGCACCCGTCGCACCCGTCCAGGCCTTTGAACCCCCGTACTACGTCGCCGTCTTCACCGCGCTCCGGACGCAGGACCAGAGCGACTACAGCGAGACCAACGCCCGCATGGAAGAGCTGGTGAACGACATCCCCGGGTACCTGGGGATGGACCACGCGCAGACGCCCGGCGGACTGGGCATCACCGTCGGGTACTTCCGCGACGCCGACGCCCTCACTCAGTGGCGGACCAACGCCGAGCACCGCTCCGCGCAGAAGCGCGGGCGGGCCGACTGGTACGAGAGCTACACACTGCACGTGGCGAAGGTGGAGCGCAGCCACGGGTTCGTGCGGGCGTAGCTCCCGGGTGAGAGCGGGGCGGGCGCCGCCATGAGCAGCGCCCGCCCCGGGCGGCCCGAGCAGGGAACCCGCCGGCCGGCCATCAGGCGTCGGGCCTCAGGCCTCGACCTCAGGCGCGGCAGGTCCCGGTGGACCAGTCGACGGTCGCGGCGGCCTGCGAGTACTTCCACTCGGGGCCGAGCAGGTCGCGGTCGAGCTGTGCGGCCGCGTTGCGGTTCTCGACGATGTAGCCGAAGTCCTGCAGCCAGGCCGGGTACAGGTTCTTCGAGCCGATGTAGAAGGCCGAGTCGTCGACCGCGACCAGCTTGCGGTGCAGCGCGTACGGGTGCCCGTCGGCCCAGGTGGCGGTGGGGGCCGCACGGAAGGAGGCGAGCTGGAGGTTGCCGCAGAGGGCCGCGTCGGCCTTGCCCCGGTCGCCGGTGAGCGCGGTGAGCCGGGCCTTCAGGACGTCGCTGATCTCGGCGAGGGACTTCATCTGCGAGTAGCCCCCGCTGCCCACGGTGCCCCGGTTGGCCGGGTCGCTGACCACGATCCGCACCTTGACCCCGGCGGCCAGCTTGGCGGCCAGCGTGTCGTAGAGCCGGGAGTCGTAGTGCGAGATCGGCGGGCAGGTGCCGTTCAGGTCCTGCTGGGAGATCTCGATGTGCCGCTGGGCGCTGCCGACCAGGGCGCGCAGGGCGTTCTCCTCGGGGTTGACGGTCTCGTAGTCGCGGTCGGCGTTGGTGTTGTCGTGCAGGGTCAGCGGGCCGCACTTGGCGTCCGCCGCCCCGGGGACGGGACCGGGCCGGTACCCGGAGGAGGGGTCCGCGTCCTTGATGCCGACGCCGAGGCCGCCGACGGCTATCACCGGGACGTTCCCGGCGGCGGGGGCGGACGGGTTGAGCTCGCGTTCGATCGACGGGCGGCAGGCGCCGCCGTCCGAGGAGGCGAACCACGCGTTGTCGAGGAGGCCGGTCCGACCGCAGGTCCACTCCCAGAGGGTGTCCAGGTAGCGGCCGGCGGAGGTCGCGGCGGGGCCGGTGAGCGCGAGGTCGACGTCCGAAACGGGGTGCGAGGTGTCGAGGTAGTCCTTGCTCCAGCCGTTGATGCCGCCGGTGAGGACGGTGCGTCCGTCGACCACCAGGAGCTTGGAGTGGTTCCAGGAGAAGGCGGTGCGCGAGGAGGTCATCGAGGCGATGTTGAGGCTGACCGACGAGGCGGCCGGTCCGAGCTTCGCGACCAGGTCGTCCCGGTACCGCGACGGCAGCACGTTGGCGTTGTACAGCGGCGCCGCGCCGACCAGGATGCGCACCACCGGGCGGTGCCCGGCGGCGACCGAGGCCTTGAGCCCGGCGACCAGGGCGTCCTCGAACCCGCCGTCGGGGAACGGCGCGAGGCTGGAGACGTCGACGGTCCGGGTGGCGGCGGAGACGTCGGCGGTCATCTTCGCGAGCAGCGCGCGGGTGCCGGGCCGGTCGGCGCAGGTGGCGTCGCCCCAGCAACCGGGCGTCTGGAACAGCCAGTTCGCGGGGCCGCCGGCCTGGTCGGCGCCGGCCAGGGCGTTGCCGTCGGTGCGCTGCCAGACGGTGCCCTCCAGGCCGGGCGACACCTGGCGCAGCACCTGCTCGACGGCGTCGATGTGGGTGGTGTCCGCACCCTGTGCGGGGGCGGGGGCGGCGTGGGACGGCGCGGCCGACAGGACGGTGATCAGGGTGCTGGCCGCGACGGCGGCGAGGGCGCCGCGCAGGGCGCGGCGGGGTCGGCGGGAGCCGGGTCGGTACACGTGAGGATCCTTCAGAACGTGGCAGGCGTCGTGCTGTTCGCCTACGAGACACCCAGAGACTACCTGCTGGTAACACCCCGTCAAACTTGCGCATGACAAAAGCGCGCGGGGGCTCGACCGGCCCCGGCGAACCCCGGCCCCTAGCTGCCCGTCCGGTCAGCGGGTGACGGCGACGCCCCGCTTCCCGCTCGCCGCGACCGTGGCCGCGGCCGCCGCCCCCGGCACCCCGCGCCAGGCGCGGGCGGCCAGCAGGCCGGAGGCGAGGGCGACGGCACCGAGGGCGACGGCGGCCGCGGTGAGGCCCAGGGTGGCACCGAGCCAGCCGGCCAGGGGGTAGGTGAGCAGCCAGCAGCCGTGCGAGAGGGAGAACTGGGCGGAGAAGACGGCGGGCAGGTCCTCGGCGGCCACCGAGTCGCGCAGGACGCGGCCGGTGGGGGTGAGGATCAGCGAGCCGGCCGCGCCGAGGACGGCCCAGACGGCGAGCAGGACGGGCCAGCGCCAGGCGCCCGGCCCGGCGGCCGTGAGCACGGCGAGCAGGGCGAAGAGCCCGACGATGCCGAAGGCCGCCGGGAGCATGACGATCCGGTCCGGCACCCGGTCCAGCACCCGGGGCAGCAGCAGCGCCACGGCCATCGACCCGGCCCCGTAGGCGCCGAGCGCGATCGGGACGTCGGTGGCGGGGCGGCCGAGCTGGCCGCGGACATAGACGACGGTGTTGACGATCACCATGGCGCTGGCGGCGGCCGCCGCCAGGTCCAGGGCGAGCATCGCCCGCAGCCGGGGCACGGCGAGGAACAGCCGGGTGCCGCGGACGGACCTGGCGAGGACGCCGTCGCCGGCCCCCTCCCGCACCGACCGAAGCGGCTCCGGCCGCAGCGGCTTGGGCAGCACGGCCGAGAGCACCAGGGCCGCGGAGGCGAGGAACCCGGCGGCGGTGCCCCAGAACAGCCAGTTGTAGCTGATCAGCGCGAGCAGGGCGCCCGCCAGTACCGGGCTGACCAGGCTCTCGGTGTCGTAGGCGAGCCGGGACAGCGACAGGGCGCGGGTGTACTCGCGCCCCTCGGGCAGCACCTCGGGGATCACCGACTGGAAGGCCGGGGTGAAGGCCGCCGAGGCGGACTGCAGGACGAAGATCAGGACGTAGACCTGCCACACCTCGGTGACGAAGGGCAGGGCGAGGGCGACGGCGGCCCGGGTGAGGTCGGAGGCCGCCATCAGCCGCCGGCGCGGGATGCGGTGGGCCAGCGCGGTGACCACCGGGGCGATGCCGACGTACGCGAGCATCTTGATCGCCAGCGCGGTGCCGAGCACCGATCCGGCGCCCGCCCCGGCGAGGTCGTACGCGAGGAGGCCGAGCGCGACGGTGGCGAGGCCGGTGCCCACCAGGGCGACGATCTGGGCGGCGAACAGGTGCAGATAGGTGCGGTTGCGCAGCACGGAGAGCATGAGGACCCCGCTCGGACTGGACGCGGTAGGACGACACGTCCAGGATAGGTCAACATGTGCACGCATGTGCACATGTTGACTGGAAAAGCGGCCCGGAAGGCGGCGAGGGGAAGGCGGCGCCGGAAAAGCGGCCCGCACCCCGGAGGGCACGGGCCGGCACGGATCCGCTCAGTCGTGCGGCGGGAGCTCGCCGATCTGGTGGTCGGCGACGCTCAGCGCCTCGTCGACCAGCCGGCGCAGATGGCCGTGGCGCAGCGCGTACACGACGCGCCGGCCGTCCTTGCGGGTGGTGACGGCCGCAACTACCACTCCGAGGCGCTGCTGCTGCCGGACGGCCGGGTCGCCGTGCTGGGCTCCAACCCGCTCTTCGCGGACAAGGCCGAGAC
>NZ_JBSFJC010000163.1:0-15654 GCF_053597855.1 Kitasatospora sp. NPDC001225 | reverse complement strand
GACGACCGCGGCCTCCGGTGGCGGCCGTCGCGGTGCCGCAGCCCGCGAGCAGGAACGCGGCGGTGGCGGCGGCCACGGCAGACGCGGCGGGATGCCGGGCCGTCAACGGGCGGCGGGGCGGGGAGGGCTGGCGCATCGGTCGAGTCGATCACGCCCCGCACCGGACGGCAGTGAGCTGCGCCACTTCACGGGCAACAGTCCTGCCACGGTCCGCGCCCCGCCGACGGGGCTGCTCTAGTCGTCGTCGCGGCTCTGGAAGTACCACTGCTGGGGCTTCGCTCCGGTGTAGTTGGCCAGTTCCACCGGGGAACCGTCCTTGCCGCCGGTCAGGTACAGGGCCCTACCGTCGCCGACCGCCGCGACCTTGAAGCGCCCCTGGTTCTCCAGCGTCACGTCCCAGTCCTCGGGATTCTCGCTCAGGACGGCGCTGTCGCCGTCGACGGCCAGGTACCGGCCCGTACCGACGTTCCGGATGGTGTTGTACTGCCCGTTCTCCTCCAGCTCCCAGTACTGGGTGTCGAGTTCGCGCTCCTTCTGTCCGACGACCCTGTCGCCCGAGGCAGGCGCGGTCGCGACCTGGGTGAGGTATCCGACGCACTTGATGCTGTAGGTGCCGGGCTTGATGTCCATGCGGCCTCCATGATCGGTTTCTCGCGCGAAAGCGCTGGGAACAGGACGTGGCGTCCGGGGGCCACGATAGGGCCGGGCAGATCATGTTCGATTACGTACCATCATGGAATTCGGAACCGGGTCGAAGATATGGATCGTGATCGAAGTACTCCATTGCTGGTCAGTCGTCGCGCACGTGCGCGGTACGGAATCCGCGACCACGATCCCCCGCACCGGCGGGGCCGGGCGCGTCGGCCGCCAACGGACCACCGATACCAGTCACACCGGGGACCACCCGACCGGCGGAGCCCCGCGCGCAGCGCCGGCCGGACCCCGGCAAGACTGGGAGCGCGGCTGCCTCGCCGCCAATTGATCCGTACACGTGCGGCCAGGTGTTCCCTTCGAGGAACACGACGAGCCCGCGGCCATGACGGACCTCTCGACCACCTCGACCCCCTTCGGGAGTGAGCCCCATGCCAACTTCTGCCACTCCGGCCAGCCGCGACAAGACGATGCGGTGGACCGTCCACGAGACCGAGACCGGCTGGTCGAAAGACCATCACTACAACTGGGGTTTGAAGTCCGCTCCCGCCATCGAGGCGTACAAGGGCCTGCTGCACTGCTTCGCCGCAGGAGCGTTGGAGCCTTACGGCCTGGCATGGGGCTACTACAACAAGGAAACCGACACGTGGTACAGCAAGTCCTTCGTCTACGACGTCGAGAAAAACCCCGTGTACACGTCCGGTCCGCTCTCGGTGCAGCACGCCAACGACTTCCTGTACTGCGTGCACCACCGCGCCAAGGACGACCGCCGCTTGTGGTGGACCCGCTACAACTCGGAGGGCCCCGAGACCGGATGGTCCCTGCACCAACCGGTGAAGGACCACCGGTCGGCCGAGGTCCGATCGACGAGACCGGCCGCGCTCACCGTCTACGGCGGCCTCCTCTACTGCGTACACGACGGCGACGGCGTCCTGCGGTGGATCACCCACGACACCACCACGAAGACCTGGGGCACCGACCGGCCGATCCCCGGCGACATCCGGGCCGCGCGGGCACCCGCCGTCGAGCGCTTCAAGGACTACCTGTACTGCGTGCACGACCGCGGCGGGGACGACCTGTACTGGATCACCTACAACAGCGGCACCCAGGAGTGGAGCGCCGACCGGCGCATCGAGGACACCGAAGGGAACCCGGTCCGCACCAGCCATGCGCCCGCCATCGCCCGGCACAACGACTACCTGTACTGCGTCTACTACGTCGACACGGACTCCGGGCGCGGCGAGCTCTGGTGGACCCGGTACGACGACAGCGACGAGGGCGACGACAGCTGGAGCGTCCCAGAGCGCATCCCCGACGTCCGCTCGTACACCGGATTCGACATCGCGCCCTACTACGGCGGCCTGTACTGCGTGCACGAGGCCTGAGACGGAGCGCGCGCGGCCCCGACCGGGGCCGCGACTCCGGGCGCGGCCCCGGTGCCCGTACGCCGGTCAGCGGAGCTGGAAGGACCACTCCTGCTTCCAGCCGCCCTCGCAGGTCCACACCCCGAGCTGCTTGAAGTCGGAGTCGTGGGTGAGGCAGTCGTCGTCGCCGATCTGGACCCGGTACTTGCCGTTGCCGAGGCCGACGAACTCCCACTTCTGGTTGGCGGTGTCGCCCCACGCCTGCTGCTCGGCGACGTAGGTCTCGGGGTTCTCGGTGAGGTTGAACCCGAGGTCGTTGACGATCCGGTAGCGGTCCCCGCCCAGCGGCTTGATGGTCCAGCGGGACCCCTTCGCCCCCAGGATCCCGCCCACGATCGGCGAACCCCAGCTCGCGGTCTCGTTGGGGGCCGTCGCGCCCAGCCCGTTGGCGAGCTTCAGGAACAGCGGCCGCTCGGTCGGGATGTCGGAGGACGGCTTCGGCTTGGGGTCCGGGTCCGGCTTCGGGTCCGGCTTCGTCGGGGTGGTCGGGTCGGTCGGCGTGATCACGCCGCCGGACGTGGATTCGAGCACCCATCCCTGGTGCCAGTCCTGCTTGCAGGTCCACACGCCGAGCTGCTTGAAGTCGGCGTCGTGGGCGAGGCAGTCGTCGCCGGAGATCCGGATCTGGTACTTGCCGTTGCCGATCGCGGCGAGCTCCCACTTCTGCCGGGAGGAGTTGCTCCACGGCTGGAGTTCGGCCAGGTAGCCGCCGTTCTCGGTGAGTTCCAGCCCGTACGAGCTGGTGATCCGGTAGCGGCCGCCGCCCGCCGGGGCGAGCTTCCACTTGGACTCGTTGCCGCCCCGGAGCCCGGCGACGACCGACGCGCCGGCGGAGCCGTTGACCGGCACGGCGCCCAGGCCGTTGTCGAGCTTCAGGTACACCTCGGCGCCGGTGCCGCCGCCGGTGCCGCCGCCGGGCGTGGGCGGGGTGGTGGTCGGCGGGGTGCCGCCCCAGGCCCAGTTCTGGTTGGGCGCGTCCCGCCGGTCCTCGGAGCCGCAGGCCCAGGCCGCCACCGTGCTGCCGTTGGCGGTCCGGCCGCTGAAGTCGTCGACGCAGACGTCCTTGGAGCGGTCGTCCTGGTCGGTCATGTGCCGGAAGCCGCCGCCGGCCGACATGTTCCAGCGTTGTCCGGGGATCTCCAGGCAGTCCCACACCTGGAGCTTGGTCCCGTTCGCGGTCTTGTTGGCCTCCAGGTCGAGGCACTTGCCGTTGGCCGCCTGGAGCTTGTAGCCGTTGTACGTCCATTTCTGGGCGTCGCCACCGTTGCATTCCCACATCTGGACGGGGGTGCCGTTCGCGGTGCCGTTGCCGCTGACGTCCAGGCAGGCGTGATAGCCGGGGGCGCTGGAGTCGGGGGTCAGGCTGCCGGTCCTGGTGCCGTAGCCGGAGCGGGAGGGGAAGTGGACGGTGCGCACGTCGCCGTCGCACTTGTAGGGCCGCGCGGTGCCCGAGCGGCAGGTCCACGGCTCCTTCTTGACGGTGTCGCCGTCGTTGCCGGTGAACGCCCAGTTCAGGTAGCCGCCGTCGCCCCGGTTGCGGAAGGTCGAGTCCCCCTGGAACACCCAGATCCGGAACACGTCGTAGCCGGACGGCTCCTTCTTCTCCTTGTCCAGGAAGTGGTTGAGCTTGTAGGTGGTGTCGAGCAGCACCCCCCGCATGTCGGACTTGTACTCGTTCCGGAACCACTCGGTGTCGTACAGGTCGGTGCCCACGGTCTTGAACACCATGACGTTGAAGCCCGGGAACTTCGCGCTCAGCTTCGTCGCGGTGCTCTGGGTGAACTCGGCGTTGTCCAGCTTGTTGAGGTTGGCGGCGTCGTGCATCAGCCTGATCGTGTCGAAGGCGGAACTGATCAGCGCCGTCATGCAGTTGCCGCCGCCCGGCGAGGCCGGGGTTCCGCAGGTCTTGTCCACCGGGGCCGCAGCGGCGGCTGCCGCGGGCGCGGCCTGGGCCTGCGCGGTCAGGACGGAGACCACGGCGACGGCGGCGACCCCGCAGGCCAGGGCGCGTTTCAGGCGGGAGAGGAGGTGCAAGGTCGGAACCGTCTTTCTTCTCGGGGAAGTTGGATGGTGGCACCGGAAGTCCGCCGTCCCGCGGCTCCTGACGCGATCCATATGACAAGATCAAGAAGCCTGACGCCTTTCACGCGCCACCCCGGTCGGCGAGCCCCGCGGACCGGCCTCGATCCCTGCGGCCCGGGCGAGCGGCCGTCAGGGAGTCGTCAGAGATTGGAGGACCCGCGAGGTGTCCACATCACCGGAGTTCCGCGGCTTCGACCTGGTCCGGCGCGGCTACGACCGCGAGCAGGTCGACCACTACCTCAGGGCCCTGTCCGGGGCCGTTTCACTGCCGCCCGTGCCGGCGTTCGAGATCAGGTGGCGGGGCTACGACCGCGAGCAGGTCGACGCGCGCATCGCGGACCTGCTGCGCGGCGGGGGCAACAGGGGCGGCAGGGCGTAACCCCACGGCCCCACTCGGCGGGCTCGGCGTGGGAAGTCGGACCGGCCGACTTCCCGCGCAACGGCCCGGCACGGTCAGCGCCGCCCCGAAAGCCTCGAACGCCCCGAACGCCTCGTCCACCGCCGGGTCCGCCACCGTCCCGGCGCCGACACCCCGCCCCGCTCGTGGATCGGGCCGCAGACGCCGAGGCGTCACTTACTGTAGGCACATGAGTGCAGATAGGCGTGTCCGGGCCGATTCGACCCGGTTCGACACGGATCGCCCCGGCGGGTGAGGGCGTCATGACCGCACCCCGGATCCCCCTCACCATCGACAACACCGCGCTGGTCCTGATCGACCACCAGGTCGGCACGATCGGGTGGGCCGGCGAGCTGGCCGGCGAGGACGAACGCGACCAGCTGACGATGTGGGTGCGCACGATCGTGCGCTTCGCGGCGGCGGTCGGCGTCCCCGTCGTCCTGACCAGCAGCCTCGAGGACCGGCAGCAGGGCCCGCTGCTGCCCGACCTCGAGACCCTCGTGCCCGCCGCGTACGCCGCCCGGGTGCGGCGCGCGGGCGTCATCAACGCGTGGGACGACCCGGCGTTCGTCGAGGCCGTCCGTGCGACCGGCCGGGAGAACCTCCTCGTCGGCGGCCTGACCACCGAGGTGTGCCTGGTGCCGCCGGTCCTGTCCGCGATCGAGGACGGCTTCGGCGTCGCCGTCCTGCTCGACGTGTCGGCGGCCGGCACGCGCACCTCCGCCGCCAACAGCCGCGACACCCTGCGGGCCGCCGGGGCGGAGCTGCTCACCGTCGTCCCGGCGCTGACGCGGCTGCTCGGCAGCTGGCAGAGCGAGCACGCCGCCGCGTTCTTCGACGCGATGGGCGGCGAGGGCGTCTTCGCCGCCTTCGCCCGCGGAAACCTCAGGTAGACCCCGCACCGACCTCGAACCAACCTCGCACCGACCTCGGATAGGGAGCACCCGCATGTCCGGCATCACCGCAGCCGACCGCTTCGAGATCCACGAACTGCTGGCCCGCTACTGGAAGACCGTCGACGAGGGCGACCTCAAGGGCTTCGCCGACACCTTCACCGAGGACGGCAGCCTCACCAACTACACGGGGACGACGACCGGCCGCGAGGCGCTCGCCCAGTGGCTCGACGACTACGGCCCGAGCCGCGCCGGCAACCGGCACATGAGCACCAACACGACCGTCACCGAGGTCGACGCGGACACCGCGACGGTCTGGAGCTACATGGTCGTCATCGCCGCCTTCGAGCCGCGGACCCAGACGCCGCACGTCGCGGCCTACGGCCGGTTCAACGACACGGTGGTCCGCGTCGACGGCGGGTGGCTCTTCAGGGAGCGCCTGATGGACGACCTCGCCCTGAACGCCATCGACTACCCGGGCTGAACCGCCGCGGGCGGCGGCCCTTACCCGGTGGCGCCGTCCTGCGCGATGACGGCCCGGGCCCGCTGCGTCCGCGCGCTCAACTGCTGGGCGAAGCTCCGCAGGGAGTCGGCGTTCCTCGCGATGTACTGGTTGTCGTAGGCGGTCTCCACCGCGACGAGCCGGCCGACCGTGTTCAGGGAGATCTTGCAGGCGATGTCGGCCTCGGCCGTCGGCACCTCGTCGGGGCTGCGCGGGGGCGGCGTCCCGGCGGCGGGGGTGGTGCCCGCCGCGGGAGTGGTGCCCGCCGCGCCCCACTTGCGGTCGCTGTAGGCGTCCGCCGGGTTGGCGTAGCTGTAGCCCTTCCCCTTCATGCACGCGCTCCACTGCGCGTACGCGGCGGTCAGGCGCGGGTCGGTGAGGGGGATCCGGGGGCCCTTGTCGGGCAGGCCCTGCGCAGTGCCCGGCACCGGCGGCGGCCCGCCGAGCGCGTCCGCGCCGGCCTGCCAGCAGCCGCCCTTGGGCACCGGCCTGCCGTTGAAGCCCGTGACCGGCTTCCCCGAGGGGTCCGCTCCGTAGAGCACCGAGGTGACGTCCGGGGAGAGGGTGGAATCGGGGATGACCTGGTTACGGTCGTACCCCTTCTCGGCCGCCTTCGCCGGGGCGAAGTACCCGTAGAGCTGGGTCCGTTCCCGGGCCGCCGTCGCCGCCTGGGTGAAGGCGTCGTAGGTCTGCTCCGGGGCCTGGAGGCCGAAGTCCTTCATGCAGCGGGCCGTGACGAGGTGCGAGGCCCGACTGATCGTCACGGCCTGTTCGGCGGTCGGCTTGTAGCCGTCGAGGGGAAGGGTGATCTGCTCCGGCCGGTCGATGACCGGCACCTGGCCCGTCGGCGGCGGGCCGGAATTCTCCTGGCCTCCACCGGAACAGGCGGAAAGGGAACTCACGGCCACGGCCAGAACGGTGAGCGCGAGCGGGGCGCGTCCCCGCGGTGGCATCGGCATCGGAATTCTTCTCCTCCCTGGAGAAACGCGGAGAAAAGCGGGCGGCGGGCATCCGGAGGACACCCGCCGCCGCCGGCGGAATCACACGATCTGCACTTCGGAAACGTGCGCGCTGGTGAAGCTGAGGCTTCCGCCGGCGTAGAGGTTGTACGGCGTGCCGTTCGCCGTGATGATGCCGTTGTTCCACTGCGAGGTCACCAGGTTCACGCCGTCGACGTTGGGGTAGATGGCCCCCACGCTGCCCGCGTAGCAGAGCTGCCAGCCCGACATCCACAGCTCGATGCCGTAGGCCTTCGCCCCGCCGCCGGGGCACTGCACGGGGCCGATGGCGCTGGCGGGCGAGGCGGCGACGACGCCTCCGCCGACCACGGTGGCGGCGGCGAGTGTCACCGCGGCAATTCGCTTGCTGATACGAAGATTCATGGAAGTACCGCTCTCCCTGTCCCATTCGACTGACGGATCGTTGCGACCTGGCGATGCGAAATGACCGGCCCGCGCCGGGCTGTTTTCCACGGCCCTCGCGGCCCCGTATCGCCGACAACGGAAGAGAGTGTCACTCGCCGCCGGGATCGACCACCCCTTGCCGAGGACCGACGGAATAAAGCGGACAAAGGTGCCCTGGCGGATGGCGGGGAGTAATCCCGAAGACGATCGTCCGATTCGCTTCTGCCTGCGGATATGCCGGGAATTCGCGGCCGCCGGAAACAGGTTGATGTACGTACATCGTCAAGCGGCCTTCGGGCCGCCCTCCGGCCGCTGTCTAGCGCAGGAGCCGCAGGGCGAGGACGTCGCAGCGGACCGGGCTCCCCCGGGGCCCTTCTCCTCCACGTCCCGGTGCCGGGTGTCGAGCTCGCACGCCTTCTGTCCGACGACCCTGTCGCCCCGGGAAGGTGCTCCCCCGCACCGGCGGGGCTGGGCGCGTCGGCCGCCCAGCGCCCACCTATGCCAGTCCCGCCGAAGACCACTCGACCGGCGGAATCCGGCGCGCAGCGCCGGTCGGCCCCTCGTGAGACTGGGAGCGCAGTCGCCTCGCGGCCGATCGGTCCGCACACGTCCGGCCTGCTGTCCGGTGGGGAGCACAGGGAACCCGGAGCCTCGGACGGGCCTCGCAGCCGCCTCAGCCCTCTTGGGAGTGAGCCCCATGCGAACCTCTGCGTTCTCCGACGACGGACCCGGCGGACCCGACCGCCTCGGCGACACCCGCGACACCCGCGACACCCGAGCGGCCGGCGAACCGCCCGCCGGGGCGGCCGGCCGGTGCCGGCCGGCACTGACGGCCGTCCGGGGCGGCCTGGTGTGGTTCCGCGACGACCCGTTCCTGACGCCGGAGGGCGAGGACGACGCGGACGCGCTCGTCTACGTGGAGGACGGGCTGCTGGTCTGCGAGGACGGGAAGATCGTCGCGGCCGGGGACTACGGCGACCTCGTGCGCGGCCTCCCACCCGACACGAAGATCGCCCACTACCGCGACAAGCTGATCCTTCCGGGCTTCGTCAGCACCCACGTCCACTACGTGCAGACCCGGATCATCGCCGCCTACGGCAACCAACTGCTGGACTGGCTCAAAGCGGACGTCTTCCCGGAGGAGGCCCGGTTCTCCGACCCGGACTACGCCCGCGACGTCGCGGCCCTGTTCTGCGACGAGCTGCTGCGCAACGGCACGACCACGGCCCTGGTCAACTGCGCCACCTATCCGGAGTCGGTCGACGCGCTGTTCGCGGAGAGCGTCGGCCGCGGGATGCGGCTCGCGGCCGGCAAGGTGCTGATGGACAGCGAGGAGTGCGCGGCCCCGACCGAACTGCTCGACGCCTCCCCCGAGGTGGGCTACGAGCAGTCCAGGGAGCTGATCGAACGGTGGCACGGGGTCGGCCGCAGCATCTACGCCGTCACCCCTCGGTTCGCCGTCGCCTGCACCCCCGGGATGCTGCGCGCAGCTGGGGAGCTCTGGCGGGAATACCCCGGCACGCTCCTGCAGGCCCACCTGGCGGAGAACAAGGCCGAGGTGGAGAAGGTCCGCCAGCTGTTCCCGGAGTGCGAGGACTACGTCGACGTCTACGAGACGTACGGCCTGCTCGGCCCCGGCGCGGTCTTCGCCCACGCCGTGCACCTGTCCAAGCGCGAGTGGAAGCGCCTGTACAAGACCGGCAGCGGCGTCGCGCACTGCCCGACGTCCAACCTCTTCCTGGGCTCCGGCCTGTTCGACATGCCCCGCGCCACCGACCCCCGTCGGCGGATACTGGTCGGACTCGGCTCCGACGTCGGCGGCGGCACCAGCCTCTCCCTGCTCCAGACCACGGGCGAGGCCTACAAGGTCGGCGCCCTGCGGGACTTCCCGATGACCGGGGTCAAGCTGTTCTACCTGGCGACCGTCGGCTCGGCCTCGGCGATGCGCCTCGACCACCTCGTCGGCTCGCTGGAACCGGGGCACGAGGCCGACTTCATCGTCCTCGACCCGGACGCCACCCCGCTGCTGTCCGCCCGCACCTCCAACGCCGGCTCCCTCGGCGAACTCCTGTTCACCTTCGCGCTGATGGGGGACGACCGCACCGTCCTGGCCACCTACCTCAACGGCCGGCTCGCCCACGAGCGGGACGCCGACGACGCGCTCACCGGGTCCGGGCGCGAGCCCGTCCGCCGGTTCGACGCCGGCGGGGGAAAGCGGTGGCAACGGACCTCTGAGCGCAACTACATGCGGTGGACGGTCTACGACCCCGAGACCGGCTGGTCGAAGGAGCGGGGCTCCACCAGCAGCGTCCCCTTCGGTCCCGGCATCGACGTGTACAAGGACTCGCTCTGGTCCCTCGGCACGGGCGGCTGGAAGCCCTTCCAGATGATGTGCAACCGCTACCAGAAGGAGGACGACACCTGGTACACCAGGCTCTTCGTCAACGACGTCGAGGGCGACTCCGTGCTCGCGTCCGACCAGATCGCGGTGCAGCACGCCAACGACTTCCTGTACTGCGTGAACCACCGCACCGAGGACGACGCCCGCCTGTGGTGGACGCGCTACAACTCGGATGGCCCCGAGCATGGTTGGTCCCCGCACCGGCCGGTGGAGGGCGACCAGGGCGTCGCGGTCCGGTCGACCAACCCGGCCGCGACCACCGTCTACGACGGCCTCCTGTACTGCGTGCACGACGACGAGGACGGCTTCCTGCGGTGGATCACCCACGACACCGCCACCGCGACCTGGGGCACCGACCGGCTGGTCCCCGGCGACATCGAGGTCGCCCGGGCACCCGTCGTCGAACGCTTCAAGAACGACCTGTACTGCGTGCACGACCGCGGCGGGGACGAGCTGTACCTCATCACCTACAACAGCGCGACGGACGAGTGGAGTTCCGACGAGCCCATGGTGGACACCGACGGGAACCCGATCCGCACCGGCTACCGGCCCGCCATCGCCCGGTTCAACGACTACCTGTACTGCGTCTACTTCGTCTACGAGAACACCTACTACGGGTCGCTCTGGTGGACCCGGCTCCACGAACTCGGCGACGAGTGGAGCGTCCCGGCACACATCCCCGGCACCCACTCGCGCTCCGGGCTCGACCTCACTCCCTACTACGGCGGCCTGTACTGCATGTACCGGTTCTGAGCCGGCCCGCGCGGCCCGTCCCCGACGATCAGCCGAGGGAGCACCCCGCGGCCTTGACCGCTGCCGCGGCCGGCCCGCCCGCGCGGGACGCGGGCGGGCCGGATCGAGGGCGCGGACAGTGTCGGCGGCCTCCTCGTCCATCGCGAGCAGGCCGTCCGCCCGACCTATCAGATACTGCCGGCCGCCGCGGCCCGGCGCGGGAGCTCCCGGCCGGGTGCGGGCGGCAGCCCGATCCGGGCCGGGTCGGTGCGTTCGGCGGCGGGTGTGTCGGGGGACTTCGCGCGTTTGGCCTCGTCGACGGAACCGGGGCCGTGGATGGTGAGTTCGAAGTCCTGGTGCGCCTTGGCGTCCGGCGCGAACGGCAGGCGGATCCGGCCGTCCGCGACCAGGCGGCGCACCTCGGCCCGGCTCAGGCCGAGACCGAGCTGGAGCAGCCGCTCCACCCGGACCGGCGCGGGCAGCTCGAAGCGCACCCGCACCGGGAGCGGGTTCGGGTCGTCGAGCGCGTACAGCGGCATGCGGGCCTCCAGCTCCCACGTCCCGGTCCAGTCGAGCCGGTACCGGTTCTTCGCCGCGAGCGACGCGCTCATCACCAACTCCCGTACCGCTGCCGGGTCGTTGGTCTCGTACGCCACCAGCCGGGCCGGCTCCAGCGTCGAGACGTGGGCGCGCTCGTGGACGGGCAGCTTCGAGGTCCGGTCGCACGTCGCGCAGCTCAGCAGCAGCCAGACGTCGAGCAGCTTGCCGTTCGCGTTGACGCGGATCTTCCCCGAGGCGCGGTGCCGCGTGCCGGGGCAGTCCGGGCAGGGCCGGACGACGGTGGGCAGGGCGGACTGACGCACGGCCCACAGGGCCTTGCGGTCGGTATTCATGTGTGTGGGGTCTTTCAGGACTCAGCAGGAGGGCATGCCGAACTCACTCGGCTACTCCCGCTCTCTGACGGATGCTCACGAGGGGCGCGACCGATCGCCCCGGGGCCGGTTCGTCAGGCTCCGAGGTCGATCGCGCGACAGGTACGTACTACGTGGCAGTCATCAAAAGTCCATGCGGGAGATCATGATCGGGACGGCGCCCCGCGGCAACCGGATTTCCCCCCGCCCTCGGCCGGCGCTCGCGCGGGACCTGCTGGAGCAGGCCCTCCCAGGCCCCGTCCGCTGACCACAGCCGGTGACATCCGGCGCGGCGGCTTGGATCTTCACCCGGCCATCCTGGCGCAGGGGTTCTTGGGGGAAGACCACCCGTCCGCGGTGCGGTGGCCCCGGCCGAGCCGGGACCACCGCGACCAGCCCGGTCCGTGCGAGTCGTTGCCGGGGTGGCAGGGGCCGCAGCCCGCGAGCAGGACGGCGGCGGCCACGGCGAGGTGACGGACGGCCGTCTGGCGGTGGGGCGGAGAGGAGCGGCGCATCGGGCGGGTGGATCACTCCCCGCGCCGGACGGCTGCGAGACGTGCCACTTCGCGTGCAACAGCCCTGCCACGGTTTCGCCGGCGACGGGGCGGCGGAGCGCGGTAGCGGGCGGGCCGCTCCCGGTCGCCGCCGTGCAGGCCGCCGAGGGGCTGCACGTCATGCCGGGCGCGCTCGGCGGGACCTACGCGGCGAGCGCGGCCGGCGACGTCGAGGGCATCGCCTTCCAGCTCGAGATGCAGAGGGCGGCCCGGGGGCTGTTGCAGGCAGCCGTCGACAACATCGACTCCGTCCTGGACGCGGTCGACGCGGCCAACAACCCGTAGCCGCCCGGGCCCCGGGCCGCGCGTCGACGGGCCGCCGCACCGAAACCGGGCCAGGCGCCCGGCCGCGGGAACGCCCGCGGGGCGGGCGGCCGGATCGGCCCCCCGCCCCGCGGCGGAACCCGGCTCCCCGCATGCCACCGGCGGAGAGTGCGCGGACACACCTCAGTCGTCGTCGCGGCTCTGGAAGTACCACTGCTGGGGCCTGGCCCCGGTGTAGTTCGCCAGGCCCACCGCGGCGCCGTCCTTGCCACTGGTCAGGTACAGGGCCCGGCCGTCGCCGACCGCCGTGACCTTGAAGCGGCCCCGGCTCTCCATCGTCACGTCCCAATCCGTGGCGTGCTGGCTCACGATGACGTTGTCACCGTCGTAGGCCAGGTACTGGCCCGTCTCCTCGTTCCGGAGGGTGTAGTGCTGCCCACTGGCCTCCACCTGCCAGTACTGCGTCTTGAGTTCGCGTTCCTTCTCTCCGGTGACCTGGGTGCCCGAGGTGGGCGCGGTGATGACCTGGGTGAGGTAGCCGACGCACTTGATGCTGTCGACACCGGGGTCGATGGCCATGTGACCTCCATGATCGATTTCTCGCACAAAAGCACTTGAAGTGGGACATGACGCCCGGGGCCACAGTAGGTCAGCCGAGTCATATTCGCCTGCGAACTGTTGCGCAATGGATACCGTGAGCGACGGCATGGATCGTGATCGAATCAACTCTTCGCTGGTCACCCCGGGTGTACACGCATGAACAAGAGACGCAACCACGGTCGACCGACGCGAACCGGGCCGGGCGCGTCGGCCTTCGGCGGGCCGCCCTCACCGGTCTCACCGAGGGTCACCCGACCGGCGGAGCCCGGGGCGCAGCGCCGGTCGGCCCTCGCGAAACTGGGAGCGCAGCCCGCCCCCATCCCCATTTGATCCGTACACGTCTGGACTGCTTGCCCCTTGCGGAGCGTGGGGCCCCGCCACCGTCTCGTCCCCGTTGGAGTGAGCCCCCATGCAACACCTCTGCCCCTCCGGGGCCGGGTCCCGGCAGACCCACCCGCTGTACGGGGCCACCTGCTCTGGTTCCACCGCGACCCGTTCCTGATGACCGACGACGAGGACGGCGAGAACGTGCTCGTCCGGGTAGAGGACGGGCTGCCGGTCTGCGAGTACGGCCGGCTCGTCCGCGGTCTCCCGCAGGACGCGGAAATCGTCCATTACCGCGACAAGCCGATCCTGCCGGGACTCGTCAGCTGCCACGTCCACTATGTGCAAACCCGAATCATCACCGCCCACGGGAAACAGCTGATGAACTGGCTCGACCACCACATCCATCCGGAGGAGAAAGGCTTTTCCGAGCCCGATTACGCCCGTGCCGTCGACGCGCTGTTCTTGCGACGAACTGCGCATCACGAGGCCCGCCGCACTGCGTGCACCAGGGCCGAGACGGACCGGACCGGGCCGGTCCTCACCGGGAATCCCGCCAATCCAAGAACCGGGCCGGCACCCGTTCGCCGGCCCGACGGAGGTGCATGAGACATGGACGCCACCAACAAGGAACTGCGGTGGGCCGCCTACGACACCGACTGGTCGAAGGATCTCGAAGTCCCTTTGGCCTTCTCGCCCTTCGCTCCCGCCATCGAGGCGTACAAGGGCCTGCTGTACTGCCTCCACCAGGACACGGTGAGCAATCCCGAGCTGTGGTGGGACATCCACGACAAGGAGACCGGGCAGTGGCGGGGCGACCAGGCCGTCGTCGACACCGCCGGGAACCGGCTGCCCTCCTACGGTGCACCCGCGGCGACCCACGGCAACGACTTCCTGTACTGCGTGCACCACCGCACCGAGGGCGACTCCCGCCTGTGGTGGACCCGCTACAACACGCAACCCCCCGGGGGCGGATGGTCCCCGCAGCAAGTGGTGAAGGACTCCCAGGGGAACGAGGTCCGGTCGACGAATCCGGCCGCGGTCACCATCTACGACGGCTTGCTCTACTGCCTGCACGACGACACCGCCGGCGGCCTGCGGTGGCTCACCTACGACACCGACAAGCAGGCCTGGAGCCTCGACCAGCCTGTCCCCGGCGGCATCCAGACCGCGCGGGCACCCGCCATCGACCGGTTCAAGGACCACCTGTACTGCGTGCACGACCGCGGCGGCAACGACCTCTACTGGCTCACCTACAACAGCGCCACCCGGGAGTGGAGCGACGACAAACCCATGGTGGACCAGACCGGAAAGGCGATCAGCACCGCATACACACCCGCCGTCACCCGGTACAACGACTACCTGTACTGCGTCTACTACGTGAGCGAGGACTACGGACGGCTCTGGTGGACCAGGTACTACGACGTCGGCGGGCCCTGGAGCACCCCTCAGCGCATCCCCTACATCATCTCGTCCCCCGGGATCGACATCACGGCCTACGAAGGCCCCCTGTACTGCGTGCACCAAGGGTGAGCCGGGGCACCCGACGCTCCCGGCCCGGGTAGGGCCGATCGAAGCAGCACGAAGTGTCGACACCGCAGGAGTTCCGCGGCGTCGACCTGGTACGGCGCGGCTACGACCGCGACCAGGTCGACGCCCGCATCGCCGACCTCCTGTGCGACAGGGGCGCTGGCGCGCAGACCCGAGCCAGTGCGGCAACGAGGGCGACTGCCGGATCCCCACCTCCCTGGCGGCCGCCGCCTGCGGCTCCGGATGAACGGTGGCACGGATCAGGTCGATGCTGGGTTCCGCACTTCCGGATGTCGTCCCCAGACGGCGGTGTGCGGGCGTTCAGCAGGAGCGCGAGACCTTCTCGTACCGGATGTAGTCGGTCACCGGCTCGGAGACGACACGCAGACGGCGCATGGCGACCCCACGGCCGGTTGCCTCAGCCACCACGTCCAGCCACGACCGCCACCAGGACTCGCGGTCCGCCGGATCGAGCCGCTTGCCCTGCTGCCAGGCGATGAACTCGGGGTCGTCCGGCATGTAGCTGTCGCGCATCTCCAGATGCACCGCCGAGCGCCGCGCCTTGGCCAACTGCTCACGAACCGCCGTTGCCACCGTCGTTGACCTCACTGTCCGACCTGGGGATGACCTGGACCATGGCCCCGCCGGTGAAGGGCCGTCAAGGGCGTGAATGAAGCAGTGCCGGAGCCCCCGGCGCGTGGGCGGCGGGGGCTGGCGGGGTCAGGCGTCCTCGTCGGGCGGCGGGGCCGCGCGGAGGGTGGTGACGACGCCCAGGGCGACGATGGCGGTCGCGAGGGCGAGGAGGACGGCGAAGGCCGTCCCGATCAGGTATCGCACGCGGTCCTGCGCTCGGCGTCGAGGAGCAGGGTGAGGAGATTGAGGAGCGTTGAGGCCGGCGCCGTGTTGAAGCGGACGAGGACGCGGCCGTCCATGGTCCGGTCGGTGCCGATCGAGGGGAAGATCAGGCCGAACTCGCGCCCCCGCTC